>NZ_JBFRJZ010000014.1:868-57720 GCF_041469125.1 Vibrio sp. 10N.286.51.E5
TCAGCAGGGAAGAACTTCAATGTGGTTAAGCCCATTTCTAGAGCGGCTTCTACTGTACTCGGGTTGTTGACCCCAGGAATGATATCAATACCAATCTCTTGGCAGGCTCTTACCGTGTTTGGATTAAATCCAGGAGAGACGACAAACGTTGCGCCTGCCTCTTTAGCCGCGATAGCTTGCTCACGATTGAGCACAGTGCCCGCGCCGATCAACATATCTGGTTGTGATTCACGGAGTAGACGAATAGCTTCTACAGCAGCCTCAGAACGGAACGTAATTTCTGCTGCCGGTAAACCATTTTCAGCTAACACTTTACCCAGAGGGATGATGTCTTCAGCGTTGTCGATAGCGATCACAGGGATAACTTTCAGTGTTTTCAGTTGTTGTTTGATGTTAGACATTGGTATTCCTTAAATGGCTGTGATGGCCGCTTGAGTGAGTTCTTTTGCAATAATGGCACCACGATGTTGGATAACGATGCCTGCCATAGTATTGCCGCGCTGGCACGACGTTATTAAGTCTTCGCCCGCAAGGTAAGCCGATAAAAATCCGCCATTGAATGAGTCTCCTGCCGAGGTCGTATCAACGACATGTTCAACAGGCAGGGTCGGCACCGCCCGTGGAGCCGAAGCGGTACCAGAATCTGGATTTATGTCACCCTGAATTGTGGCATCTTGAATGAGACAGCCATCTGCACCCAGTTTGACGATGCATCGCTTAACACCCAGCGCCGTTAGACGTTCGATAGTTTGCTCTGGAGAGCTATCTCCCCAAATTAACTGTTCGTCATCGAATGTGACCAACGCTAAATCCGTCAATGTATACATGGCCTGGTAGCTGTTTTTGACGGTTTGGTTTTCGTCTTGTGGCCAAAGTGCAGGGCGGAAGTTACTGTCGAAGGCAATCTCAACACCTTGTGCCTTCAACTCAACCAAGATGTTCAATAGCTCGATACGATCTTGTTCAGGCAGAATCGCTAATGTGATCCCGCTGAGAAAGACCATATCGACATTGCGCAGTGCCTGCTTTATCTGATTGAAATCTGGGTGCTGTAGCAGGTAGCGTGCAGCCGACTGGTTTCTCCAGTACAGAAAGGTACGTTCACCTGCGTCATCAAGCTGAATTAGGTATAGACCCGGAGTACGTTGGCTGTCTTGTAGAACAAGGTCCGTCGACACCCCCTCTTGTTGCCAGCGTTCTAACATTCCCTTGCTAATCGGGTCTGCGCCCAAAGCCGTGACGTAGGACACTTTTATGTCATCTTGATTGAGGTTGGCCTCGCAGCCGCGGCTTAGATAGACCGCAGCATTGAGTGTGTCCCCGCCAAACGTTTGATGCATTGAGCCGAACGGTTTGCCGTTCAGCTCGATCATGCACTCACCAATAATGGCGATATGTTTCATCGGTTACGCCCTCTCTTCGAAGTAGCGTTTTGCGTTACCAAAGCAGATGTCTTCGACCATAGGGCCAAGCAGTGACATGTCGTTTGGTACCTCGCCGTTTTCAGCCCAACGACCAAGCATGTCACACAGAATTCGGCGGAAGTATTCGTGGCGTGTGTACGACAAGAAGCTGCGAGAGTCAGTCAGCATGCCGACAAACTGGCTAAGCAGACCAAGTTGAGATAACTGTTCCATTTGGCGTTGCATGCCGTCTTTCTGATCGTTGAACCACCAACCAGAACCAAACTGAACTTTGCCCGCGATGCCGCCACCTTGGAAGTTACCAATCATGGTTGCCATCATCTCGTTATCGCGAGGGTTTAAGCAGTAAAGGATGGTGCGAGGTAACTCGTTGCTTTGATCCATTTCGTCTAACAGGTGAGCCAATTCGAAGGCAAACGTCTTATCGCTGATCGAATCAAACCCTGCATCTGCGCCTAACAGTTGGAACATGCGCGTGTTGTTATTGCGCTGAGCACCAATGTGAAGCTGCATTACCCAACCCATTGCGGCGTAGCGCTTGCCTAACCACACCTGAACCGCTGTTGAAAACTGCGCACATTCTAGATCGGTGAGCGTTTCGCCATTGAGGCGTCGAGTTAACAGGGCATCCAAATCCGATTCTGATGGAATAGGTGCGTAGCGAACCACTTCAATACCGTGGTCAGCCGCACGACAGCCATGGGCATTAAAGTGGACTAAACGCTTGTCTAGCGCACTCAACAGATCATCAAATCGACGGATCTCGATATCGGCTACTTGACCAAGTTGGCGCAGGTAATCGACAAAGGTGTCGAGTTCGATTTTGAAGGCTTTATCTGGGCGCCAGCTTGGTAACACTTGTACATCAAATGAATTGTCTTGAGCGATCGCCTTATGGTGTTCAAGAGAATCAATTGGATCGTCTGTCGTACCAGCCATCACCACATTCATCTGCTTCATGATGCCGCGAGCACTAAATTCTGGTGTCGCTAATAGCTCGTTGCCTTCGTGCCAAATTTGGTCTGCGGTTTCTGGACCAAAGAGAGTGCCAGTAATACCAAATGGGCGGCGTAGTTCTAAATGAGTCCAATGGTAAAGTGGGTTGCCCAAGGTTTGAGGGACGGTTCTAGCCCAGGCCATGAACTTATCATAATCGCTTGCGCCTCCAGTAATCAGACGCTCATCAATCCCTGCTGAACGCATACCACGCCATTTGTAGTGGTCACCTTCAAGCCAAATCTTAGACATGTTTTCGAACTGACGATCTTGAGCCACTTCTGCCGGGTTTAGATGGCAGTGATAGTCATAAATCGGCTGGTGGCTTGCGTGTTCATGGTACAAACGACGTGCAGTCTCATTCGACAGTAAAAAGTCTTCACATAAGAAATTCTTCATTGTTTGTACTCCTTATAACGCAGCCACGGTCGCAACGGCACCTTGTTCAATTAATGATTGGTACGCTGAACTTACCGCATCAATGACCTGCGGGTCTTGGCCTAGCTCGGCAGGGAAAATCGCTTCAACCGCAAGTAATGCTGGAACCACAGAAACATTGAGTCCATGCTGGTCGCAGATCTGGCGAAGTGTGTCTGCCATTGGATCGCGGACATCAATCTCATTGCCTTGCTCATCAACGCCAGATACATAGCGCATCCAGCCAGCGATGGCGGTTGCAAGCCACGAGAAATCTGAGCCTTGATCTAAATGGAATCGTAAGCTGCCACCCATACGTTGAGGGATCTTCTGGCTGCCATCCATCGCAATCTGCCACGTCTTGTGCTTCAAGCTTGGGTTAGTGAAGCGGTTGATCAGCAAGGTTGCGTAACCTTCTAAATCAGTCCCTTCAGGCATCGTTAACGAAGGTGCCTGTGATTTCATCATCATGTCAAAAGCGGCTTTTCGGTAGCCAGCATCCGTCATAGTGTCGGAAATATGGTCGTAGCCACCAAGGTATCCAAGGTAAGCAAGGAAAGAGTGACTGCCATTGAGCATACGCAGTTTCATCTCTTCGTAAGGCACCACATCTTCTACGAACTCTGCGCCAGCGACATTCCAATCTGGACGACCTGCCACAAAGTTATCTTCAATCACCCATTGGCGAAAGGGTTCACAGGCGATGCCACATGGGTCTTCACAACCAAGCAGTTCTGCAATTTCTGTCAGTGTTTCTTCTGTTGCTGCGGGTACGATACGGTCAACCATGGTGCATGGGAAGGTGACATTGGTTTCAATCCAATCACGTAATTCTGGGTCAAGCAGTTGAGCAAACTCAATGATCGCTGCTTTTGCTACATGACCGTTCTCTTGCACGTTATCGCAAGACATGACCGTGAATGGTGTTAAGCCACGTTCACGTCGAATTTTGAGCGCTTGCACAATGTAACCTAATGCTGATTTAGGTTCGCTTGGGTTAGCTAGGTCAGCGATGACTAATGGGTTATTTTTGTCGAGTTTTCCTGTCGCTGGGTCTGCGCAGTAGCCTTTCTCTGTGATGGTCATAGAAACGATAGCCACTTGAGGTTCGGCCATTTTTTCTAATACGGTTTCGATGCCGTCTAGGCTTGGGTGAAGAGATTCGGCCACTGAGCCGATCACTTTAACGTCTGTGGATTCAGCGCCTTTTTCAGCAACCGTGTAAAGGTGATCTTGCGTGCGAAGTGATTCAATTAAGTCTTCGCCTCCGAATAGGTTAATTTCGCAAATACCCCAATCAGTGCTGGTCTTGCTGAGCATTTCATTGGTGAACAACGCTTGATGCGCTCGGTGAAATGCACCGAAGCCTAGGTGCACGATACGGCTTTGGAGTGCTGAACGGTCGTAGTCAGGTCGTAGTACAGTGTTTGGCAGCGTAGAGTTAGCAACAGTCTTCATTATTCAGTTCCTTTTCCCGCCAGCGAACCAGCGGGATTTTATTATTTGATAAAGCGTTTGAGTGTTTAGCAGTCTTAGAATCTATCTGTGACCAAATTACGAACCGTAGCCCAGTACCAATTCAGGTAGGAACAAGCTCAGCTCAGGGATAAAAGTAACGGCCATTAGGGCTGCAATAAGTGCGGCATAGAATGGCAATAAAGGCTTGATGACTTTGTCGATGGCAATGTTGGCAACCGAACAACCGATGAACAGAGCACTACCTACTGGCGGTGTACAGATACCGATAGCAAGGTTGAAGGTCATCATGATGCCGAAGTGCACAGGGTCGATGCCTAGGTCTAGCGCGATTGGTAAGAAGATTGGTGTGAAGATAAGAACCGCAGGGGTCATATCCATAAAGATGCCAACAATCAACAGAATCACGTTGATAATCAGTAGGATCATTAGTGGGTCTTCGGAAACCGCGAGTAGAGCATCGGCAATCATGTAAGGTACATCGGCGTTCGCCATTGCCCAAGACATGCCCATTGATGCGCCAACCAGTAATAGAACGATAGATGTTGTTACTGCAGACTCAAGGATGATCTTTGGAATATCACCCCATTTCACTTCGCGGTAGACAAGCACAGCTAAAACAAACGTGTATACCACAGCAATTGCGGAAGCCTCAGTCGCAGTAAAGATACCGCCAATGATGCCGCCCATGATGATGCCGATCAGTGCTAAAGAAGGTGCTGCTTTTAGGAAGGTATTCCATACCATTGATGTGGAAGGACGAGCTGCGACTGGGTAGCCACGACGTTTCGCGATAATACCTGCCACCATCATGATGCTCAGCCCCATCAATAGGCCTGGGATGTAGCCTGCTAAGAACAATGCTGCAATAGAGGTACCACCAGAAACTAATGAGAACACGATCAGCGTGTTGCTGGGTGGGATAAGCAAGCCCGCAGGACATGACGTAATATTTACCGCAGCCGAGTAGTTTTCGTCATATCCATCTTTCTTTTGCAGAGGAGACATAGTGCCACCAACTGCAGCAGCCGATGCAACCGCTGAGCCTGAGATAGACCCAAACATCATGTTTGCCATCACGTTTACGTGGGCGAGTGAACCTGGTAGACGACCACCCAACACTTTCGCGAAGTTGATCAAACGCAGCGCGATGCCGCCTTGGTTCATGATGTTGCCCGCCAAAATGAAGAACGGAATTGCTAATAGTGCAAAGTTATCAAGGCCTGCCGCCATACGTTGAGCAACTACAGCAATTGCAGGCTCAAGCGGTAAGCTCATTAAGATGGTTGCTAGTGACGATAAACCAATCGCAAAAGAGACCGGTACACCGATTGTAAGCAGTACAGCGAAACTACCGAATAATGTCAGTATTACTTGCCATTCCATTGTGAAATCCTTCTATCAATCAAGTTGTGAGTCGGTGATCAAATCGTCACCTGACATTAATTGTTTAACGCGTTCGTAGGTAAATACGACTGAGTAAAAAATCATCAAAGCGCCACTAACCGGTAAGCAGAAGTAGATGTAGCCCATTTCTAAACCTAGAGCGGGAGTCAGTTGTCCCATCGCAAGTGTTTTAGCTGCAAGTTGGCTGCCACCGTGTACTAGAACGATATAAGAGAAAGAAGCGATGGCTATTTGGATAATGATTTCGTTGATTAATTTACGTTTGCCAGTCAGCTTCATCGTAAGTAGGTCGATGGCAAGGTGGCGTTTCAGACCTGTTGTGTAAGCAGCACCAATCAGGGCTACCCACATAAAGAGGTAACGAGCGAGCTCGTCGGTAACAGTACTTGGTTTGCCAATAACATAGCGGGATAGAACCTGCCATATCACGCATAGCACCAAGAAAGACGATAGAGACACTGTAAAGGCGGCCAACCCTCTATTTATGTAACTGACCAATTTATTCATGTTTATTTCCTTTCAACAAAATTGCGTATCTCATAACAATTGGTTTACCAATGTAAGAAACTGTTTCTATGTAGGGATGGGATGTTCAAAAATCTGGCTGAATCATAAGCTATTCATTTTTTGGTTGGCGTGAGCAACTTCACAAATGATTTTGGTTGACCAATTTATGGGTTTTTATTGTGATATTGGTCAATCAATTTTAATTTCAGCTTTGACGGTTCCTTTTTTGAGCCCCAATATGAGCCCATAACAAAAAACACCCTACATTTTGGATAACCAATCCACGGAGAATAAGAATGATGATGACGCGTAAAACTTTGATTAGTGCGGTTGTCGGTGCTGCTTTGACTTTTGGAGCAACAGCTTCTGCTTATGCAGCGACAACATTGAAACTGAGCCATAACCACCCTCGTGACCATGCAGTACATGAAGCGATGACGTTTATGGCGAAAGAAGTACGTGAATTGACTGATGGTGAGGTGCGTATTCGTATTTACCCTGATGCTCAATTGGGTACACAGCGTGAATCTATGGAGCTGATGCAGAACGGCGCTTTAGATATGGTGAAAAGTAATGCTGCTGAGCTAGAAGCTTTTTCTCCTGCTTATTCATCATTCAACATGCCTTACTTATTCCGCGATCAAGCGCACTACTACAGTGTGACTGATGGTGAAGTAGGCCGTGACATTCTTAACTCTTCTCGTGATAGCGGCTTTATTGGTGTGACTTACTACGACGCTGGTGCGCGTAGCTTCTATACCAATAAGCCAATTAACACACCAGAAGATCTGAAAGGTTTGAAAGTTCGTGTTCAACCAAGCCCATCAGCAATTGCGATGGTGAAAGCGTTAGGCGGTAACCCAACGCCACTAGCTTACGGTGAGTTGTACACAGCACTGCAGCAAGGTGTCGTAGATGCGGCTGAAAATAACATTCCTTCTTTCAGCTTGAGCCGTCACAGTGAAGTGTCTAAATACTTCAGCTTAGATGAGCACACGATGGTTCCGGATGTGTTGGTTATCTCAACCAAAGCATACGATAAACTGACTGCAGAACAACAAGATGCGCTAATGAAGGCGGCAAGTGATTCATCTGAATTGATGAAAAAATTGTGGGCTGAATCGGAAGCAAAAGAGCGTGCTAAAGCCGAGAAAATGGGCGTTACTTTTGTGGAACCAGACAAGGCTGCGTTCGCACTAGCGGTTCAACCTATGTACGACGCGCTAGATAAAGCGGACCCAGAATTGAGCGCATTGATTGACCGTATTCAGGCTGTTGAATAACGAGCAAATATAGAAAAAAGAGTAATACAAAAACAAGGTGTTACTGCATTTTAAGATATAGAGGTTGACCAATTATATTTGGTCATTATGATGGCGAGAGAAATACAATGGAAAGAAGTGACAATATCATCATGATGCCTTTCGAGCCGAAAAGACCTTATCAGGAGATAGGGTTAGTACTAAGAAAAGAACTGATTGAAGGCCTGTATAAGGTCGGAGATAGGTTACCTCCAGAACGCGATATTGCTGATCGTCTAGATGTAAGCCGCACTGTGGTGCGTGAAGCGATCATCATGCTGGAGCTTGAAAACTTAGTTGAGGTGAAAAAAGGGTCGGGTGTTTATGTCCTGAACATTCCAACTCATTCTCGCGAGAATGTGGTCAGTGATGACGCTGGTCCATTCGAGATGCTGCAGGCCCGCCAATTACTGGAAAGTAATATCGCGGAGTTTGCGGCAACTCAGGTCACTCCGGGCGACATCATTAAGATGCGCTCTGCACTCGAACTCGAGCGCGAAGAGCTTGCAAGCGGCACTACCGATTGCAGCGGAGATGAAAGATTTCACATGTGTATTGCAGAGGCAACTCAAAACTCTGTGCTGGTAGATATGTTGAAACAATCCTGGGATCGACGCGAAAAGAGTCCAATGTGGAATAAACTCCACTCTCACATCAGTGGTCAAGATTACCGTGAAGAATGGTTAGATGATCACGCTCGTATCCTCGCCGCCTTACAGCGCAAAGACCCTGTCGCTGCTAAGAACGCAATGTGGCAACACCTTGAGAATGTTAAACAGCGTTTGTTAGCGCTCTCAGACATTGATGACCCAAACTTTGATGGTTACTTATTTAGCTCCAACCCAGTGGTGCTGCTTAGCTCAGAAAGCTAGTTCTGAAGCTAATGTTGAATTCAGCGACAAGGCTCCTCTTGAAAGCTGATTCATTCACTAGGTTGTAGATAGGTAATCGTCTTTAGACCGGCGTAGACCGGTGCTATCTCGGGCAGTAATTGTCATTGCTGCCATTAAGAAGTCGTTATTGCATTTAGCTTGATTAATTCGAGCCGGCTAAGTGCGTCTTAAAGAAAGGTAAGTCTCATGGAACAAACGTGGCGTTGGTACGGCCCTAATGATCAAGTTTCGCTAGACGATATTCGTCAAGCGGGCGCAACTGGTATTGTGAATGCACTGCACCATATTCCAAATGGTGAAGTTTGGACAAAAGAAGAAATCCTTAAGCGTAAAGCCATTATCGAAGAGAAAGGTTTAACGTGGTCGGTTGTAGAAAGCGTGCCTGTGCACGAAGAGATCAAAACTCAAACTGGCAACTACCAGCAGTGGATTGATAACTATAAGCAAACTCTGTCTAACCTTGCTGAGTGTGGCATCGATACGGTTTGTTATAACTTCATGCCCGTGTTGGACTGGACGCGTACCGATTTAGAATTTGAAATGCCTGATGGCTCTCGCGCACTGCGTTTTGACCAAATCGCGTTTGCGGCATTTGAGCTGCATATCTTGAAGCGCCCAGGTGCAGAATCGGGCTATTCAGAATCAGAGCAAGCTCAAGCGTTGGATTACTTCAACAACATGACGCCAGAGCAAATTCAGCAACTGACCAATAACATCATCGCTGGCCTGCCAGGCGCTGAAGAAGGTTACACACTAGAAGCGTTTCAAGCACAGCTAGATCGCTATGCGGGAATCGACAAAGACAAGCTACGTGAGCACATGTCTTACTTCCTCGCTGAGCTGATGCCTATCTGTGATGCGAATGGCTTGAAGATGGCGGTTCACCCAGACGATCCACCGCGTCCGATTCTAGGCTTGCCTCGCATCGTTTCAACGATCGAAGACATTGATTGGTTGACCGAGCATGTACCAAGCAAAATGAATGGCTTGACGATGTGTACGGGTTCATACGGTGTTCGTGGCGACAATGACTTGGTCAACATGATCAAAAAGCACGGTGACCGAATTTACTTTACGCACCTGCGTTCAACTAAGCGTGAAGAGAGCAACCCAATGACATTCCACGAAGCAGCCCACCTAGATGGTGATGTGGACATGTACAACGTTGTGATGGCTATTTTGGATGAAGAAAATCGTCGTGCAGAAGTGGGCGATCACCGCTTAATTCCAATGCGTCCGGATCACGGTCATCAAATGCTGGATGACCTAAAGAAAACAACTAACCCAGGTTATTCGGCGATTGGTCGACTGAAAGGCTTAGCTGAAGTTCGTGGTTTAGAGATGGCATTGAAACGCGCTTTCTACACCAAGTAACGACCGCATCTAGCTTTAAAATACGCCTAAAAACCAGAACTCATGTTCTGGTTTTTTTGTATCTGAGCTCAGTAAAACTTCAGAGTTTGGATAACAATAATCACGCTGCTAACTTGGTAAAGGCCAACGGGGTTTGTCCGGTTTGCTGTTTGAAAAAGGCGATAAACGCACTGTTAGATGAGAACTCTAGCAGATGAGCCACATCACCGACTTGTCGGTTTTCTGAGAGCAGTTCAATCGCTTTAAACAAGCGCCATTGCTGTCGCCACTCTTGATAAGCCATGCCTGTTTCGGCTTTGAATAATCGAGTAATCGTTTTGGTGCTTGCGCCAACCGAGTTCGCTAATGTCGAGAGGGCTGGGGCAAGAAAGGAAGCGGTTCGGACTTGTTTGCAAAAGCTTTTAAAGCGGCGATCTGTCGGTAGTGGCAAGATAAACGAGTGTTGGTTAGCGCTGTAAAACTCTTCCCAAAATAGGTTGGCGGTATTGGTGGTTTGCTCGCGGGCAACGTCCCAATCCCAGAAAGCCATCTTATTGATTAGGGCTTTTAAAAGCTCGTTCACTTCCACAATCTCAATCACTTCTGGGCAGGTGTAAATACTGCTATCAAAATAGAGCGACCGATAAGCAACCACGTTGGTCATCTGCGCTCGATGTTTGGTATAAGGCGGGATCCACACGGCTTTGGTCGGCGGCAAAATACAAATGGCGTTTTCTAAGGTCAAGGTGATGCAACCCTGCGGAGCATACAGCAACTGTCCTTTTACGTGGTGATGTATTCCTGAGTCATGCTGACCTAGCTCTGCCGCAATCCCTATTACGGGCGCAGGTAAGCTGTCTGCATCAAACTCAATGGTTTCGCTGATTAATGCCATTTGTCCTAATCTTGTTGTTTTTGGTTTTAATGTTGTTAACGAGCCAAGGTTAGTTTCCCCTAGACTCCTCGTCAAGTTCACTGGTCTTGGAAAAATGATGAAAACAAAACCTTCTTTATGGCAAATGGTGCTATTGCTGATGTTCCCTCAAATCGCAGAAACCATCTATAGCCCGACTCTGGATTCAATATCGAAATCCTTTGATGTCAGTTACACACAAGCTGCTCAAACCCTATCGATTTACTTCTCTGCATTTGCGGTGGGTGTGGTGGTATGGGGCGTGTTAGCTGACAAATGGGGGCGCCGACCAACCATGTTACTGGGCATGGGGTTATTCGCCTGTTCAGCACTTATTGCTATGCAAACCGACAGCTTTACGTGGTTGATGATAGCCAGAGCCATGGGTGCTTTCGGGCTTGCGGTGGGCTCGGTGGTGACACAAACCATGTTGCGCGATGCCTTTAGCGGCGCGGAACTGGCCAAGGTGTTTGGTTACATGGGGATGGGGCTGTCGATTAGTCCAATCATCGGGCTGCTTCTTGGCGGTCAACTAAGCCAAGCGGGCGGGCATCAATATGTGTTTATTGCCTTGTTTATTATGGTGTTAGCGTTGTTGGCACATAGCCTATGGTCATTGCCTGAAACGCAACAATCTAAGCAGCCATTGCAGTTAAAGTCACTCAGTATTCACATGATCAAAGATAGCAATATATGGATGTCTGCGTTGCTGGTTGCGTCGTTCAATATTGCACTGTTTTCCTATTATCAATTGGGTTCATTTGCCTTCATTCAACTTGGATTTAGCGTTGAGCAGTTTGGCTACAGCGGCATTGTGCTTGGGTTCGGGACTCTGTTGGGAAGCTTGGTGAACAAGACATTGTTGAAGAGACAAGTGTCTTCAATGTCTCTGATTGGTATCGCAGCAGGGCTTCAAACATTAGGTGCGGTGGGTGTGTATTTTTCACAACACACGATCTGGTTCTTGCTTCCAATGATGTTGGTGGTTATGGCGTTTGGCATTGCGATTCCCAATGTATTGAGCCGAGCGTTGGTACGTTACCAATCTCAAGCAGGAAGTGCAGGCGCACTGTTTGGTTTGATGTATTACACCTTGATCGGCTCAGGGCTCGCTTTAGCGGGAATGCTCCAAGATCTAGGTGTAGTGTTGGTACTTTGTGGCGCGTTATCTGTTCTGGTGACGATACGCAGTCGACTCCAGCTTAAACGCTAAGTCTCTCATCTGTATTGATAAATTCCGTGTCCTGTTTGGCGCGGAATTTATCATTTCTTGGTTTGTAAATTTGGATATTGACAGGGGTAGAGTGATCGTTCTACTCTGTAGGTAGAACAATCATTCTACACTTTGTCGGGTATTGAGAGAGCACTATGTTGAGAGAACAGATTGCAGCAAGCTTAGAGGTGGCATTTAGCCAGCAAGGTTTTGCTGAGCCGAGCGTTGCACAGCTGAAAACGGCGTGCGATGTAAGCCTAAGAACCTTGTATAAACATTTCCCTTCAAAAGAAGCGATGATCGTTGGTGCCTTGGAATATCGACACCAACGCTACTTAGATTTCTTGTTGGAAACGTCGCCTGAAAAGGGGCTCGCATCGGTTACTCATATCTTCAACAAGCTCCAACAATGGTTAGAAGAGTATGCGCCACATGGGTGCATGTCGATGAATGCGATGGCTGCGTTTCCCGATAATGAGCTTATCAGCCAAGCGGTTACACAGCATAAAGAACAAGTTCGTTTGCTAATAGGCCAGCAGAGCCTGCGAGAGGATCTCGCGACACCGCTGTTTTTACTTCATGAAGGCGTATCAAGCGCGTGGCCAGTCTTAGGCGAAGAAGCAGTGGCATCGGCGCAGAATATGGTGACAAAATTACTCAAGGAAACAGTATGAAATTCGAACTACCAAAGACAATGAAAGGCGCAGAGATGCTAGGACACGGCGGAGCAGAAATGCTGGGGTACCGTGAAGACATTGCTGTTCCACAAATTGAGCCTAATGAAGTGCTGATCAAAGTCATGGCAGCAGGCGTTAATAATACCGACATCAACACGCGAATTGGTTGGTATGCGAAAAGTGATGATTCAGACGATGCCAGCTGGTCTGGCGAAGCGTTGAAATTCCCTCGCATCCAAGGAGCCGATGTGTGCGGTTTCATCGTAGCCGTTGGTAACGAAGTTTCGGCTGAACGTATTGGCGAGCGTGTTCTGATTGAGCCTTGTTTGACTGAAGTTTACGGAAGAGATCTGCCACAGCCATGGTATTTTGGTTCGGAGTGCGATGGTGGTTTTGCTGAATACACCAAAGTAGCAGCTAAGCACGCTTACGCGGTGAACAGCACAATGTCGGATGTTGAATTGGCGTCTTTCCCATGCTCTTACTCGACCGCAGAGAATATGCTGACGCGTGCCAATGTGGCTGAAGCTGATCGCGTGCTTATCTCAGGTGCATCGGGCGGTGTGGGCTCTGCGGCTATTCAGCTAGCAAAAGCTCGCGGCGCGTATGTTATTGCCATCACTAGCCCAAGCAAGAACCAACAGTTACTTGAACTTGGCGCTGATGAAGTGATTGCTCGTGATGCGGATTTGGTTAAAGCGCTAGGCGAAAGCAGCGTGAATGTGGTGATCGATTTAGTCGCCGGTGACAAATGGCCGGAATTCCTTGAAGTGCTGAAACCACATGGTCGCTATGCCGTATCTGGCGCAATTGGTGGCGCTATGGTTGAGCTTGATGTTCGCACTTTGTATCTCAAAGATCTCAGCTTTTTTGGTTGCACGGTTTTAGAACCGCAAGTATTCCAAAACTTGGTTAATCGTATCGAGAAACAGCAGATTGGCGCCATCGTTGCAGAGTCTTATCCGCTAGCCGATATCCATAAAGCGCAAGATGAGTTCTTAAAGAAAAAGCATGTTGGTAAGATCGTGTTGGAAGTGGCAGAACGCTAGTTTTAGTCAGCTTCACGGTTTAGATTTATGGAAGAGCGAGCAAGCGTTATGTGCTCGCTCTTTTTGTTTCTAGCAAATACTGGCGGGCATAGTTTCTCAGTCCGTTGAGTAACAGATCTTATACAGCTGAGAAATTAATGATTCATTTGTCACTGTGTGGTTTATGAATTAACTGTGCGATAATTACCGCCATTATATATCCCTATCTATGTTGTATTTATCTAGGAGCCGTATTGATGTTTAAAAGGGTATTGCAGGCACTATTCTCACCTTTTGTTGATTCAAAAAACAAACCCTCTGCAGAGCCTGCCCAACAAGAGCAACAACAAATCGTTGCTACTGATTCTGTTCAGTCTTCAATCTTTGTTCCGCCGTCGTCCACTCAGCCATCATCATTAATCGTCGATAAGACGCTTAGCCTTCACGATGGTGAGTTCCTTGATTATTTGTTTGGAGAGTCTCGCCTTCGAACGGAGTCAGACCCATTTAGTGATTTTGTCGCTTGTCAGATCGAACGTTTGATTCGCTCTCCAAAAGCCCTGCTTAATGAACTGCCAGTGATGCCAGCCTCTGTAACCACGTTAATGGCAGAATTACAGAGCGACGAGTTTGATGTCGATGCATTGTTAAGAGTGATTGAGCGCGAGCCGAGTATGGCTGCCGATGTGATTAAACTGGCTAACAGCGCCTTCTACAAACGCAGTGAAAAACAAGTTACTGACTTAAAAACTGCTTTCCTCAATATGGGTTCACAAGGGCTAATTGAAGGCGTGGTTAATTCTTACATGAAGAACTTCACGCCGGGGAACAATATTTACTGGCGTCACTTCGGTGAGAAAATTTGGAATCACAGTGTTCAAACCGCGTCGTTTTCTAAGGAGTTGATGAAAGACTCTTCACCTCAAGAAGATCAAGCAGCGGCATACTTTGTTGGGTTAATTCGCAACTTAGGCAAGATGATCATTTTCCAGATGATGGTAGAAGCCTTCAAGCATATTGATCCTTCTGTTCCACCTAACTCGTTGGCATTGAAGCGCCTGATGAACAGCTACTCTATTCGCCTGACTTACACCATTGCTAAGTTCTGGGAACTGCCAGAATCAGTGTTGACCGCAATTGGTTACCAAGAGTCGAGCCGATACGAATGCACGCCACTTGGTCAAGCTGTGTTTGAAGCTAACTACTTGAGTGAGCTGTGCTATTTACTGGAAGAACAAACGATTGAAGTCGAGCAATTTAAGCGCAGATGCAAAGAGACACTGATGTCTCCGGCTGCATACAAAGTGGCTAACCGTATCTATAAAGAGTCTGAATTATCGCTAGTGAGCTAACCCTTAGCCTATTCGACCTACGCTGTGACTGAACATAATGATTGGTTGCAGCTTGGTTGGGCTAGGTTGTGAAATACATTCAGCTACGAAATACGCTTACAAATGGCTAATCCACAGCTTGTCGAGTTCGCACCAACCGAAACCATTTACTTGTGCGCCGTGTATCTTTTCAGAAACCTCTAAGTTGAACGCCTCTTGCTTGAGCTCAGTCACAACCCCAGATTCATGCAACCAATGCCGAAGCACCAACAGTGCATTCATCGCTAACTCAAAGTCTGGTTGGTTTGTTATTGAAGCTAAGCCTTGTTCGATTGTCTCTAGCATCTCAGAAGGTAAAGTTAATTCCTCAAACGGGAAGCGAGTGAAAAAGCTTAACCACGAAGTGAAGGTGTCGTTCTCATCAATAATACTGCACAGCGCGACGTCTTTGGTAGTTAGGTAGTGCCCATATTCCACGCTGGTTTTGTGGTCGCCGGATACTGATAATTGCTCGAAAAGGGTTTGGCATTCAGAGGTGTCTTCAACGGTGAACTCCCGCTCTGTTTTCGACAACGCTGGGTTTTGAATTTTGAAGAAGGTTGAGCCGAATTCCGGTTGGGAAGCATGGACATCGCAACGCACAGTGGTCGTTTTCTCGGGCAGTTTCACGCACACCTGATTTTGAGCGCAGGCTTTGCTCTGTGCCCATTCCGGGTAGACCCACAACTCGACTCGATTAAGAATCGGCGTGCTGTGTGAATACGCGCTATTGCGGCTCAATCTCAACATCTTGCTTGAGAAGATGTCTAATGAGAACGCGCCAGATCCAATCAGCCTATCAGTCGGTGATGAGTGATCGAATACGGAGGCTTCAGCCCTAGCAAGTAGGCGCGGTAAATGCCAATCAGGTTGATTCAATTTCACGACAACCACATTGCCTGCCAAGACAGAGACCTCATCAATATGCTGATAACAGCGACGCCATATTTTGCTTTGGCAGAGCGAGTTAAGGTTGCGTGCTATGTCTTGAGGTTCGAGTGTTCGACCGTTATGAAAGTGAACACCATTGCGAATCTGAAAGTGCCACTGTGTCGCATCTTGATTAGGCTGCCAATGATAAGCCAGATCGCCGCTGAGTTTGCCGTGCTTAACGGAGGTTAGGCGTTGGCAAACTTGCATAACTAAGAAACGTTCGGTGCGTCTAAGCACGCGTTGAGGGTGAAGCGCTTCGAGTTCTCGGTGAAACGGGATGTACGCGATATTCTGCGTCGACGGATTGGTATTGCTTAGAAAGGCTTGCAACTCAGTGCCAGCATTGCGGCCGTTGAAGCTCAAGGTGCTAAACACCTGTTCTATGTTGCCTGCGTCAGCTTGGGTTTGTGCGTATTGGTAACACGCCTCAATGGGTTCAACCAGACACGTGAGTTGTGCCTTCTTGCTGCGGCCTGAGCTAGCTTGCCACTCAATCCAGCCTTGTGCTGTCATCGCTTTGAGTAAGGTCTGAACGTGACGTTCACTCACGTGCAGCAGTGTGGCCAGTTGGTTGACCTGACAATGTGATACTCCAGGCCCAAAAGCCTGAAATATCTTTTCATACAGTTCAAGCTTGCGCTTAAGGTTGCCCAATTTGCTTTTCCTAACGACGAGGTTGAGTTAAATGTGGACAGCCAGAGTCAATCAGTGCTTTTTCCATCGTGCCGAGAACTCGAGAGGTTATCTCTGAGCTTAGGATATTCGATTCAGTTTTGCCTTGAAGCACCAAATCTGAAAAATGGTCGATTTCAAACTCGAATCCATTCCCTGTCACTCGGTAGTTAATGGTCGACTTTTTGCCTTGATGTTCAATCTCAATAAAGGCCGGATTCCACCATTTTTCGTGAATGGTGATTTTGGTTTCAGGTCCACTCAAGTGTGCTGTTCGGGGAAGGTTTTGCACTGTTGATGCCGATATCTTACCGCTTATATCACCAGAGAATGTAAAGCATGCATTGGTATCAACATTCGCTCCCTCATAAAGACACGACATCTCTACCTGAGGTTTTGAAGGGTTTACACCCAGCGTTCGGCACAGATCGTAAAAGAACCAAAGCCCATAGACCCCAACATCGAGTGTTGCTCCGCCTGACAAATCCGGATTGAAGATAAACAAATCGGGCTCATAGTCATGATGGTTACCAAAGCTGGCTTCGATTGAATCTATCTGAATGTTGTTATCGACCAAGAATGATTGGAGCTCACGATATGCGGGAAACACCACGGTTTTCATTGCTTCTAACAGCATCACGCCATTTTGCTTCGCGAGAGCTTTCATCTCAAGCCAGTCACCAAGGTTGGTAAAAGCCGGCTTCTCGACCAATACATGTTTTTTATTCTTTAGAAACAACTCAGTGAGTGGCTGGTGGTATGGGTGAACCGTAGCGATGTAAACCGCTTCAACACTTGGGTCATTCGCCATCTCTTCATAAGAACCATAAGCCTTGTCGCAAGCAAACTTGTTGGCGAACGTGGCTGCGCGTGAGTGATCTCTGGCGGCAACCGCATCAAGCTCACCATGCAGAGAGTGCTCTGTGACTGCGGTTGCGAATCGATTGGCGATATTGCCTAGCCCTGCGATGCCCCATTTAATTTTTCGTTGCGTGTCGCTCATCAGTTGCTCCAAATCGTTGTTTTGTATCAGTGTACTCAGAGACGTCACATACAAATAGAGAACAGATTTCTCAACCTGTTCTCTATTTATTTTATTCTAGTTGAAGCTCAGGATTAGCTCTGTATTGAGTGTTTCCAATCGGCTAGGGCTTTAATGTGTTTTGGCCCGATGCCACAACAGCCACCGATAATATTCGCGCCCAGTGCATGCCAGCGTTTTGCGTAAGCTAAGTAACCTTGGCCATCCAGTTCACGCATTTCTTGAAACATGTCATTAGCTTTATGTTCGCTGCTGATAGGCGCAAAGTTGTTGGCGTAGACACCAATGTCTAAATCACTGCCTATCTCATCGATTACTTTCTTGGCATCGATAATGGCTTGATCCATCACTTCAGGCACTGAGCAATTAAACATAATGCCTGTCGCGTTCGATTGGCAGGCAAGTTTGATGGCGTCTGTTACGCTCTCGCCAGAACGAATATTGGCAGAATCACCCTTGGTGTCTTCCAAACTGAACGCGTAGTAACACGGCTTATCTGACTGCTTAAGAACCGCATGAATGGATTCGAATTCTTGCAGGCTACAGATGGTTTCCGCGATCCAAAGATCGATGTTTGGAGCCTGGGCATCGTAAAGCGTTTGGATGATTGGCGCCGCCTCTTCTACCTTAAATAAGTCTGGTCGGTAGCTGCCAAATGGCGGTGGAATCGCGCCTGCTACTTTCACCGTGTGGGTAGCATTGTCTGCAACTGCTTTAGCCAGCTCACCAGACAGTGTGGCTAGTTCAAAACCGCGTTGCTCGAACAGCTCTTCACCCAAATGAAAAGGCACACAGGCGTAGCTATTGGTGATTAGGATTTCAGCACCTGCATCGACAAAGTTTTGATGCGCTTGGCTAACAAATTCGGGTGCTTCAATCAGCGCTTGAGCACTCCAAAGCGGTTGAGAAAATGGCGCGCCAATTTCTTTGAGTTCTCGGCCCATGCCGCCATCAAGTATGGTTAGTGTTTTCATATTTAATACTATCTAAAACAGTTGCTGAAGTTCTGCCGTCACCATATCAGACAACCTTGTCAGACAGAAGCCATCAAGCCAAGGTTCAACTATCGATGAGGGAGTTTCGTTATAAGCCGTCTAGCGGGCTAGTCGTGCCACTAAAGTGTTGCCCAATAACGTGAGTGTAAATCTGAGTTGTCTTAACATCACTGTGCCCCAGTAGCTCTTGAACCGTTCTGATATCAGAGCCTGACTTTAGAAGTTGCTTAATAAATTGATTGTATAAATAGGCTAGAGCATTGAGAGCTACCTTTTGAGTATTGATGGCTACTTTTTGTTGATTAGCTAAATGAGAAAGAAAGGAGACAACTTCAGCGGCATGCATCTGTTCAGGGTGTTTAAGCTTATGAAAATGAATGAAGTATTTTATCCAGTAACAGTAGGCTTTGATTGTCTTGCGACTATAGCCTCGCATCGTCATATGTTCGCAAATTGCCTGCATGAATTGACTCGCCATATATTCCCCTCACAAAATCTGTACATACAGACAGTTTATTGCTTGTTGAATAATTAATGACTTTAAAAAGAGTGGTTTTTAACTCTGATTGAGCACGAATTTAACGAGAGGCTTATTTTAAATTATTGATTATACTGCAGATTTATGCGTGGTTAAGAATGAGGCCGAGCGTTACATAGTCGGCAATATGTGCTTGCACGTTTTCACACTTATTGTTTAGACCCACTTTTATATTAAATGCATAGCATTCAGTTGGTTATGAGTGACCTTTTTGATATGTTAAGCGGATGGATTCGTGCTTGCACAATATTAAAATGTTATGGCGCAGTCAGACTTTGAAGTCAGTCGCAGCACTTCAATCATAATTCTCGATAAACTTTGTAAAGTCCTAGAGTTAAAACTAGCGTGCGCATAGCGAGGTGAAGATGGAAAAGGCAGAGTTCATTCAAAAACACCTAATTGAGAAGGGTGTCCCTGCAGATTTAACTAAGCCAACAGGGTTTATTTGGTCTAGATATAAAGACCCTTCCCAAAAGCCTCTAGCTTTTCAATCTCCTGCAAAAATACTCATAACCCATGGTTTATTTATGGGGCTATTATGGGGAGCGTTGATGTGGGTGTTTTTTTGGCATTCAGAGCCAAGTAATTGGGTAACGTATCTTGTCTCAGCATCTCTATTTGGTATTTGTATGGGACTTATCAACGTATTTCGCACCATTAAGGCTCGAAAGCTTTTGGGCGAAACAAACTGGGAAAAGTGGTGTCAGCAACACTACAAGTAAAGCGCCATAACAAATAAGGATTAAGGTGTTGCGCAGCCAACACTAAATCCCGAGTGTTGAACAAGCCCGAAGCCACTTTATTAAGTAAATTGTACGATTGAACTTGAAGGGCACATCGCTTTGAGGCTTTTCTCAAAGCGAGCGAAGCTAAGATAAGGTTGCGATAGCAATCATATCAATCAGTTAGCTATTTTTCGTTTCTTTCGTCGTTACATCTCCTCTGCTCTCGTCAATGCCATTCTCCTTGTTATCAATGCCTTTCGGCTAGATGGGTCGACTTACTCCAACACACGCCATCTGATGCTGACAGCAAGGGCATACTCGTATTGCTTTGGTTCTTATCGGTGCGGTTAGCGGCGGCATTATATAGAGCAAGTTCAATAACAACAGTTGAATGCGGGCTCTTAAGGCGTGTGCTTGACCACGTAAAAAACCGTAATCTCGTACTCGCTGCAACCCTTTGGGCAGCGCGTGCTGCAAAATGAGCAGTAAGAACTTCAGAGTGGGCAAGGTGCGCGTTCGCCATGCATTGGTCTGGCTCTCTTTATAGCGGAAGGTGACAGTATCATCTGTGATACTGATGATGTCTTCATCAGGCAGCACACCACGATAGAGATAGCGAGCCAAATAGCTCAACGCAGCCTGACCGTATCCCACTTGTCTGCAATCGACCACCCATTGTTTGGGTATGCCACTCGGCAACCACAACGTTGGGTGTTGATTAAGGGCCTCTAGCATTCTTGCTCGCCATACTTTGGCCAAAGCAAACGCGTTGAAGAGGTAATGCTTGTTGCCTTTGTGCCACGTTTGCCTCGACGCGTCGTATTGGCCTGCCGCCACGATAATGTGCAGATGTGGGTGCAAGTTTCGTTGTCGGCTGTGAGTATGCAACACGGCGGTAAAACCAAGTTCACCTTGCCGTTGTCGGTTGGCAAAATCCTTTAATACCCCTGATGCCACCTTAAACATACCGTTATATATCGCTTTAGGTTGATGTCTTGCCAGCACTCTCAATTGATACGGTAAAGTGAAGGTCACCATGAAATAGTGAACAGGTAACCGTTTTTGCTGTTGACGCTGTAGCCAGTCAGAAGTGGTGCGTTGTTGGCATTGAGGGCAATGGCGATGACCACAAGAAAGAGGCAATCGGTCATCGTGATGGCAGTGACTGCAGAACCATTGTGAGCGTCCTTGTTGCTCTGTTTTGCAACGGAGCATCGTCCCAATAGCTCGATGCATATCGCCATTTATCTGCGCATGATAGTGATGCTTAAGCGCACGATGATGCTGGCGAAGCAGTTCAATGAAAGTACTCATTTTATGCTCCATGTTAAGTCTAGATCATCCGTTAATTGGTTGATGGCCATTGCCGCATCACGCTGCTTTATCTGAGTCATTCGGGTGTATCGTGCCGTGGTGTTGAGGCTTGCATGACCGAGCAGTGATTGCAGTGAACGTAGGTCGACTCCTTGCTCAAGTAAGTGCGTTGCGAAGCAATGTCTGAGTGAATGAGGACTCGCATGCTTTTTGATACCACACTCTTTAAGTACAAGTTTCATCGTCTTTTGAATTCCGCCACGATCCATGGGGGTGTCGTGACATGTACCAAGTCCAGGAAATAAGTAGCAAGGATGCTTATGGGTAAGCCAGTGCGTGCGGAGTGCCTTAAGCGTTCGCTGCGGAAGCGGCACCATTCGGTCTTTTCCGCCTTTTCCTTCCCGTATGTGAACGCGCATTGTTTGGCTGTCGATATCATGAACCGTAAGATTTAATCCCTCACTGAGTCGTAACCCCATGCTGTACAGAGTAAGAAAAAACACCTGATAACGTGCTTGTCGAGTGTGAGTAATCAGCGAGCTGACTTGCTGTGGTGTCAGTATGTCGGGCAGTCGTTTTACTTGTGGCGGCTTGACGATATTGAGCCACTCCCACTGTTTATCGAGCGTGTAGCGATAGAAAAACTGCAAGCCATTACGATCGAGTTTTATGGTGCTCCACGAGTGGGTTTGAATAAGAGACGCGAAGAACTGTTTGAGGTCAGAGGTCGTTAATGTATCAGGGGCTCGGTCGAAATGAGCGGTGATCCGACGAACCGCACGGGAATAGGCATCAATGGTCGCGGGTCGTTTACCTTGCAGCTTTAGGTTGGTAAGGTGTTGTTTATAAAGGGTGTTGTAACGTTTTAAGTCATCGGGTTTCATGGGGTTACTCCTGTGAACGACCATCAGGGTGATGGTGTTACAAGAGTATGGTTCGCACTCGTTTTACTCTGCCGCGTAGCGGCTTCGTTCAACAAAGCATTGAAGACTGATTCCCAACGCTTGGCATTTTTCATTCCATCGTTGGGTTTCGTGTTTACGGCACAATGGTTTAGTTTGGGTGGTAGCGTTGTTCACACCTTAATGCGGCTATAACACAAAATCAGGCTATTGCTCAAAATTGCTATTTGAACTATTATTTGTACAGTAAATTGTACCATAGGGAGTTCAACATGAGCCGCATCCATTTTGATCAAGATATTCAGCCTTTGTCTGAATTTCGTGCTGGCGTGACGTCATTTATTAAACAGATTAACGAAACTCGCAGACCACTAGTTATCACACAACGTGGTAAGGGTGTTGCGGTTGTCCTTGATGTTGCAGAATATGAAGCAATGCAAGAGAAGATCGAGTTACTGGAAGAAATGCGTACTGCTGAAGCACAATTAGCTTCAGGTTTAGGTGTTTCCAATGAAGACGCTCGTGCTCAAGTATTGGGGCGCATTAAGAAATGAAAGTAGTCTGGTCACCACTAGCATTACAAAAGTTAGGTGATGCAGCCGAGTTTATTTCACTGGATAATCCAGTGGCGGCAGAAAACTGGGTTAATGAGGTTTTTGATAAAACTGATTTACTCTCAAGTATGCCTGACATGGGGCGAATGGTTCCTGAGCTGCCTCATACCAATTACCGTGAAATTTTGTTTGGTCACTATCGCATCATATATAGCCTTAGCCATGAAATTCGCGTCCTCACAGTACGAAATTGTCGTCAGATACTAACGGAAAGTGACGTGTAGCAATTGTGTTATAACAAGCAATTTAAGAGGGATTCACAACGCTTGGCACTTTTGCTCCTGCTTCAAGTTAAGTGTTTATGGCACAATGCGTTAGGTTTGGGTGGAGGCGTTGTTCACCCCTTAATTGGGCTAGTTGCCCAGAGGAAGTAATCAATCCATTGGGAACTTTTGTTTCTGGTGGAGTACGCGCATAATTCGGATAATGTCGCCTTCGATCCAATAGGGGACGATCATTGAAATCTCAGGAATTATAAGTAATTGCCCACGAATGCCGTCTCTCTGTACACCCATTAGAGGCTGCTCAAGCAAGTTTTCTACTTTTGTTTCAATGAGGTTGTCAGCGTTTTCTGCCGCATCAGGGTTGAAGTCATAGATAAACTCAAAGATCCTTTCACGATCATTGAGTGATTCTTCTTCCCATAAAATCATTGCTTACCTCGATTACGTATTCTGGCTTTGCGTTCTTCCATTCGAGATTTAGCAGTTTGGTGTTCAACGAAAACGGATTCTCCTGAGTCAAACTTCTCAAATGCTAGGTTTACTTGTTCAGTTAGCCATGCATCGTGAGATAATGTCTGTCTTTGTTGCTCAGCGAGTTGCTCAGTAAGCTCACGGCAAGCACCACTCAGTGTGCGACCTTGGCTCTCAGCCATCTGTTGAGCTAGGCGTTTTGTTTCTTCATCAACACGAAATTGAATTCTAGTGTCCATGATCTATTCCTTTATTGGTGTGTACAAATGTTAGCACTCACCTTTGAGATGGGCAACTGACAAGCTACTATGGCGCCAATAACTAACTTTTGGTGCTATGTTTCATCGCACATAGTCCCATATCTCATCAACCATTGCAGAACGTTAAATGGTAGGTCACCACTATCTGTAGAGGAAAGTGCATTGAAGTTAACGAATAAACTCGTACGTTACCCGCACATTGATGTTAATCGTGCGTTTGAAAAAGAAGCTGAATTATTGCAGCAAATTCAGGCGGGTGAGATTGGGCAAGCCTTAATGTTGTGGCAAGCAAAAGCGCCGACACTTGTTTTGCCCGCAGGTAAAAAGTGGCCTGTGACCGTAGAGTCTAGAAAACAACTCGCGGCACAAGGTTGGCAACTCACCTCACGTAAAACAGGCGGCGCTCCCGTTCCCCAACTGCCGGGGATCATTAACTTATCGCACATTTACCATTGGCCTCGTGATGAAGCCTACAACATCCAAAAAGCGTATCTACATCTGTGCAATGTCTTAACCCTGTTTTTTAAAGAACTGGGCATCGATGTGGATGTACACGCGACTCTCGGTTCTTATTGTGATGGTGACTACAACCTCAATATCAATAAACAAAAAATAGTGGGCACGGCGCAGCGTGTTTTGCTTAAACAAGGGGGCGGCCAAATCGTACTTTCGCAAGCTTGTATCTTGTTGGATGTCGACCTAGAGAACATCGTTGCACCCGTAAATTTTTATAATCAAGTTTGTGGAAATCCAACCGTGGTGGACGCGCAAGTTCATACTCCGTTGTCCGCACATCTGACAACTCTACCCAACGTAGACTCACTCTTTCAGCAGTTAAGCCAAGCTTTCATCAAGCATGCGTGATACCAACCTTTCGTTAACGCCATGCTAATTTGTCGGATGGGTTGAACTTAAGGCGGTGAGAACTTTATAATGTTACTTGTAACATAATAAAGAGTTCAAATAGTTATGACAGAACAGCAGAAGAAAACTCGAACCACACTTCAAGATGTTGCAGACAAAGTGGGGGTCACAAAGATGACCGTCTCTCGTTACATGCGCAATCCCGATTCAGTCGCAGCCAAAACTCGCGTTAAAATTGCAGCGGTTATTGAAGAGATGGGATACATCGAAAACAAAGCGCCAGCTATGCTCTCTAAATCGTCGAGTAAAGCGATCGGTATCTTGCTCCCTTCGTTATCAAACCAAATCTTTGCCGCGTTTGTTCAAGGTATCGAAACGGTTACTAAAGAGAATGGCTACGAGACGTTGCTTGCTCACTTTAGCTATGATGCTGTGGAAGAAGAGGAAAAGATTGCTTCGCTGCTTTCGTATCAAGTTGATGGGTTGATATTGACGGAAAGCCACCACACCCCCCGCACGTTACAGATGATCAAGAATTCAGGTGTTTCTGTTGTTGAAACGATGGAACTCCCAACCAATCCGATCGATATGGTTGTTGGCTTGGACCATATTGATGCTTCTTACCATGTCGTGAAGCGAATGATTGAAGCTGGTAAACGCTCTATTGCTTACTTTGGCGCTCGATTGGATGCGCGAACCAAGTTGCGTTTGCAAGGCTATGACAAAGCGATGTATGAGGCTGGATTAGAGCCTAAACACGTGTTGACTGAACAGCACTCTAACTTCTCTTTGGCTGAAGATCTGCTTGATCGCGCTCTTGCGGATTACCCAGATCTAGATGGCGTGTTCTGCACCAATGATGACATCGCGATAGGTACCTTGCTCATTGCCCAGCAACGTGGAATCCAAGTGCCGCAACAGCTATCTGTGGTGGGCTATAACGCGTTAGATATCGGTCAAACCATACGCCCAAAACTGACTAGCGTGGATACGCCACGTTATGAAATAGGTAAGAAAAGTGCCGAGCTACTGCTTGCCCGATTGAAAGGTGAGCCAGTCACGGAAACGGTAGTGGATATGGGCTATCGCATCACGGATGGCGAAAGCGTTTAACCAAGTATCGTGGAAACTGAAAGGGGCATCGAAATGATGCCCCTTTTGCTTTTACATTTAAGTAATGACACAGCTAGACGATAAAACTCGCCCCTTGTTCTGCACTCGAAACGCTTTGGCGCATCACGCTAAATAGGTTGCGCCCCATGGTTTGCTGGTTAGCGTCTACCTCAAACACCTTCGCTTGGCGAGACTGCATGTCGTTGAGGTTATTGAGTTCGCCACTCGCGCAATCTAAGCGCAGGATATCGCCTTCGCGAACAAGCCCAATAGTTCCTCCTCGAATGGCCTCTGGTGAGACATGAATCGCGGATGGGATCTTTCCTGAGGCTCCAGAAAGGCGCCCATCAGTAACCAGAGCCACTTTAAACCCTTGTTTCTGAACATTACCTAGAATCGGCATAAGCTTGTGCAGTTCAGGCATACCGTTCGCAGCTGGGCCATTGTTTATTACCACAACAATGCAATCTTTGTTGAGTTCACCTCGTTGATACGCGGCTTCTACCTTATGTTGGCAATCAAAAACTGCCGCAGGTGCTTCTATTACACGTTGCTCTTCTGCAACCGCTGACACCTTAATCACTGCGTTGCCAAGGTTCCCTGAAAGGACTCGCGTTCCGCCTGTGCTTTGGAATACCTGTTCTTGGCCTGCAATTACCTCTGCATCTGCCGACTGTTTGCATTTTTTCCACGTTAGCTTTCCATTTTCAAGCTCTGGAATACTCATTTGATCTTCAAACGAGCCAAAGGTAGGTGTGACATCTCGGTGCAGTAAGTTGGCTTGATCTAAACGGCGTAACAGCGCGGGAACTCCTCCTGCCGCTTGGAACGCATTCATATCTGCTGGGCCGTTGGGATAAACTCGAGCAAGTAAAGGCACTACATCGGATAGATCGCTGATGTCTTGCCAAGTCAGAATAAATCCTGCTGCGCGTGCTACTGCGACCATGTGAATGCTGTGGTTAGTGCTGCCACCTGATGCGAGTAGGGCAACAATGCCATTGATTAAGCTTTTAGCGGTAAAGACTTCAGAAAGCGGGCGGAAGTTTGCGGCTTGTGGTGTCATTGAAGCAATTTCAATGGCGGCATGCTGAGTGAGTGATGCGCGCAATTTAGAGTCAGGATGAATAAACGCTGAGCCCGGAAGCATCAGCCCCATCGCTTCAAATACCAGCTGATTGGTATTGGCTGTGCCGTAAAAAGTGCAGGTGCCCGCTGAGTGATAAGCGTTGCACTCCATGTCCAGCAAGGCACTTTTTCCTACCTTGCCAGCCGCGTACTCTTGGCGAATGTGTACTTTCTCATCATTGCTGATGCCCGTTGCCATCAAGCCTGCCGGAACAAAGGCAGTTGGTAGATGCGCAAAAGAGAGCGCGCCCATCAGTTGTCCTGGAGCTATCTTGTCGCAAATGCCAAGCAATAGGGTTGAATCAAACACGTTGTGACTCAGTGAAAGAGCCGTCGATTGAGCAATCAAGTCCCTTGAAAACAAAGACATATCCATGCCTGGTTGCCCTTGAGTTACCCCATCGCACATCGCGGGAACACAGCCCGCTACTTGAGAGGTGTGGCCGAACTTAGCTAACGCCTTTTTGATCTGATCTGGATAGTGTTGATACGGCTGGTGAGCGCTTAACATATCGTTGTAAGAGCTGATTAACGCCACATTGGATTTAGTGAGATCAAGAATCGAGCGTTTCTCATCGGAGCAAGAAGCTGCGACAGCATGAGCCAAGTTGCCGCAAGAAAGCCCTTTACCACCTTTGCCAGCAGAGGCTTGGTGTTGGGTTCGGTTTAGAAACGCTTCATGAGTCTCTTTGCTTCGTTCAATTAATCGTTGAGTCACCGCTTGGATGGTTGGAAGGGTCATGCTGTTTCTGCCTCATCAGTCATTGAAAGCACAATCGCAGCACAGTCCACAACGTCATCAATATCGCCATCAATGCTGATGACAACCGTATCTGGCTCGTGATCGGGTCTTTCTAATGTTTCGAACTGGCTTTTAATCATGTTCTCTTTCATGAAGTGGCCTTGGCGCTGACGCATTCGATGCAAGATCAGGTCAATGTTGCCATCTAAAAAGAGAAAGGTGAGGTTTTTGTTCCCTTCGCGAATTTGGTCGCGGTACTTCTTCTTCAACGCAGAACACACAATAATGCCGTGCTCATTTTTACTTTCTAGGCTGTACGCTGCATCACGAACGCGTTCCAGCCATGGAATGCGATCATCATCATTAAGAGGTTGGCCTGACGCCATTTTTTGAATGTTTGCTCGAGGATGAAGGTCGTCACCATCAATGAACTTACGCCCAAGTTTTTTTGCCAACTGCTCGCCTATCGTGCTTTTCCCACAAGCACTGACACCCATGACGATGACACTACTACCAGCCATAACTCAATCCTCTTAACAAATTTGCGCGTGATCTCAATTTTGAACATCGCTTGTAAATATGGCTTTATCTTATAAGCGTTACCGGTAACATGTTACCGGTAACTTATGGAAGTGTGATGAAGGACACAAAACAACAATTGTGATTGTTTTTGCATCCTACTGACGGAAAATTAGTCACATCTCACTATATTCGCGTTTAAAAATCACTGGAAAGAGATCTTTGGGGGATAAAATGGCCAACGATTACCGCGCAATTGCGAAATCTGTTGTTGAGCATCTTGGGGGCAAGACAAATGTGGCTGCCCTAACACACTGTATGACTCGACTACGATTCGTTTTACACAGCCAAGATGGCGTCGATATTAACAAGCTAAAAGCACTGAAAGGTGTGATGGGTGTTGTTGATAATGGAGACAAAGTACAAGTTATCATTGGTAACGAGGTATCGTATGCATACAAAGAAGTGATGGCGCTTTGTGAGCTATCCACTGTATCTGAGTCAGAGGTTCCTGCTAAAAAAGAGAAGCTAACGGCTAAGTCAATTGGTGCGAAAATGTTGGACGCACTGGTTGGTACCATGTCGCCTCTTATCCCAGCAATCATTGGCGCTTCAATGGTCAAACTGCTCGCCATGGTACTTGAGATGCTGGGCTGGGTTGAGCCAAATGCACCTACCTTGATTATCTTGAAAGCGATTGGCGATGGCGCCTTCTTCTTCCTACCGGTTATGGTTGCCGCTTCCGCATCGATCAAATTCAAGACCAATATGTCTCTTTCCATTGCGATTGCCGGTGTCTTAATCCACCCGAACTTTATGGAATTGATGGCGCAAGCAGCAGAAGGCAAGCACGTTGATTTCTTCGGTATCCCAATCACGTCAGTGAAATACACCTACACGGTTATTCCTGTACTTGTGATGACTTGGGCTCTTTCTTACATAGAACGTTGGGTAGATAGCATTACCCCTGCTGTGACTAAAAACTTCCTGAAACCTATGCTTATCGTATTGATTGCAGCTCCGGTTGCTATCGTACTTATCGGTCCATTTGGTATTTGGGTTGGTACTGCACTTTCAGCGCTTGTTTACACAATTCATGACACATTAGGTTGGTTGTCGGTTGCTATCATGGGCGCACTGTGGCCTCTACTTGTTCTTACTGGTATGCACCGTGTATTTACTCCAACGATTATTCAAACCATTGCTGAGACGGGTCGTGAAGGTATGGTTATGCCTTCAGAAATCGGTGCCAACCTCGGTATGGGTGGTGCGTGTCTGGCTGTTGCTTACAAAACCAAAAACAGCGCACTAAAGCAGACATCATTAGCCGCAGGTGCTTCAGCTATCTTCGCCGGTATCTCTGAGCCTGCATTGTACGGCGTGCTTGTTCGTCTGAAACGTCCACTTATCGCAACAATGATTACTGGTTTTATCGTAGGTGCATTAGCGGGCATGGGTGGCCTTGCGAGTCACTCGATGGCAGCACCAAGCTTGTTTACGAGTGTTCAGTTCTTCGATGTGAATGACCCAATGAGTATCGTTTGGGTGTTCGGTCTGATCGCATTGTCTATTGTTCTGTCATTTGTTCTAACCCTAGTTTTAGGCTTTGAAGATGTTCCAGAAGATGATGCCGATGAGAAAGCAACTTCAGAGTCAGCAAACAAAGAAGCTGGTAAGGCAGAAGACAAGCCGACAGTAGTGTCCGCGTCTTAATTAGAATTGATTAATTTATTCAGTCACCTTACTTCAGCGTAAGGTGACTTTTATTGTTTCCGAGGTATTCGATGTCAAACATTCAATTTCCCGAAGATTTCTTATGGGGCGGCGCTATTGCTGCAAACCAGTCTGAAGGCGCTCACTTAGCGGGTGGTAAAGGCCTAACAACCGTAGATATGATCCCTTATGGTGAGAACCGCATGCCAATTAAGCTTGGTCAGGTTGATAAGGTGACGCTCAGCGAAGACGAGTTCTACCCAAGCCATAACGCGATAGACTTTTATCACCGTTACAAAGAAGACATCGCCTTGCTGGCAGAGATGGGATTTAAAGTCTTCCGCGTATCCATCGCTTGGAGCCGAATCTTTCCAAAAGGTGACGAGCTAGAGCCGAACCAAGCTGGCTTAGATTTTTACCGTGATGTTTTTGAAGAGTGTAAGAAATACGGTATTGAGCCGCTCGTTACCTTGTGCCATTTCGATGTGCCTATGCACTTGGTCAACGAGTATGGTTCGTGGCGTAATCGTAAGATGATTGAGTTCTTTAGCCGTTACGCGAGAACCTGTTTCGAAAACTACAAAGGCTTGGTGAAATACTGGTTAACTTTCAACGAAATCAATATTTTACTAGCGAGCCCGTTTTCTGGTGCTGGATTGTTGTTTCAGGAAGGCGAAAATCACGATCAAGTGAAGTACCAAGCAGCTCACCATGAGCTAGTAGCAAGCGCTTTGGTAACCAAGATTGCCCATGAAGTTGATGAGCAAAACCAAGTGGGTTGTATGCTGGCGGGCGGTAACTTCTATCCATATTCATGTAAGCCAGAAGATGTGCTGATGGCTATGGAAAAAGACCGCGAGAACCTGTTCTTTATCGATGTTCAATCGCGTGGTTACTACCCATCTTATGCTCAAAAAGTGTTTGATAACAAAGGTGTGGTGCTTGAAACACAAGATGAAGATTTCGAGATTCTAAAGAACACCGTCGATTTCATTTCTTTCAGTTATTACGCTTCACGCTGTGCTTCCGCTGATATGAATGCAGGAAATACGAGTGCAGCGAACGTCGTTAAGTCCATCAAAAACCCTCATCTTCCAGCAAGTGATTGGGGCTGGGTCATTGACCCTACAGGTCTTCGAATTACGATGAACACACTCTATGACCGTTACCAGAAACCACTTTTCTTGGTAGAAAATGGCTTAGGTGCTCGTGATACCTTGGATGACAATGGAGAAGTGAACGATGATTACCGCATTGATTACCTTCGTCAGCACATTGTTGCGATGCATGAAGCAATGGAAGACGGTGTACCATTGATGGGTTACACACCTTGGGGTTGTATCGATCTTGTTGCGGCGTCGACCGGAGAGATGAGCAAGCGCTATGGGTTTATCTACGTGGACAGAGACAACCTAGGCAATGGTACGTTAAATCGTATTCCTAAAAAGTCATTCCACTGGTACAAAAAAGTGATCGCAAGCAACGGCAGCGACTTGGCTTAATTTGTCTGTTTGATAATGAGAGAAATGAACAATGAAAACAATTGAACAGCGACTCAGAGATATTCGCATCGTTCCGGTGATCGCCATTAATGACGTTGCTCAGGCTGTGCCGCTTGCGAAAGTATTGGTTGAGAATGGTTTGCCTTGTGCTGAAGTGACATTTCGTACAGAAGCGGCAGCAGAGTCGATTCGTTTGATGCGTGAAGCCTACCCTGAGTTACTGATTGGCGCAGGTACTGTGCTGACTACAGAGCAGGTGGATACTGCCATTAATGCGGGTGTTGATTTCATTGTCAGCCCAGGTTTGAATCCAACAACAGTCAAATACTGTCAGCAAAGAGGGGTTACGATTGTTCCTGGAGTGAGTAACCCAAGCTTGGTTGAACAAGCAATGGAAATGGGGCTTAAGACACTAAAGTTCTTCCCTGCCGAGCCATCTGGCGGTGTCGCAATGTTGAAAGCGTTGACGGCTGTTTACCCGGTTAACTTTATGCCTACAGGCGGTGTAAGCCCAGCGAACGTTGAGTCTTACTTAGCACTGAAATCAGTCGTTGCCTGCGGTGGAACTTGGATGGTACCGACAGACAAAATGGACAAGGGTGATTGGGATGGAATCGCAGAATTAGTCCGAGCGGTCGGCTCCAGATAGTTCGATAGAGAGATACATAGCTAGAAAATGAAAGGGCCAGCTGACACTGGCCCTTTTTGTGGCTGCTTCAAACGATGTAGAGGTTACTCGTTACCAAGCAAAGGTTTTAATGACGTTTTGCTTAGTGATTGGGTTATGCGCGATGTCTTGATTTATCTTATCAAGAAACGGCTTACGAGCCTGAGGCAACATGCCACGCATTGGTGAGATGTTATTGCCGTGGTCACCCCAGTAGTAGCAATCGAAATCTTCTAGGTTTTCGAGCAAGTATTTTTCTTCTTCCAGAATCTGCAATGGCGTTGGTAAAACAAACTCGCCACGGTTTACTTCTTTTTCCAATACCGATCCCGGTTGAACGGCTAAAGCCATTGGTGCAATCGCATCCGGCTGCATGATGTTCAGCAAGCTGGTGGTATTAATCGCATGCTCTATAGAACGCTCTTTGCCGCCAAGGCCAAAGATAAATGAAGCCAGCACCTTGATGTCTGCTTCACGGGCTAAGTTCATACCTTCAATTGCATGCTCACGCGTCATGCGCTTTTGAATGCGTTCAAGCACAATTGGGTCACCGGACTCCAAGCCGGAATAGGCCATGCTTAAACCTGCCGACTTAATCTCTTTTAATTCAGACAAGCTCTTACGGCGAAAGTCATTGAACCCTGAATACAGAGAAATGTTCTTGATCTCTGGAAAGGTGATTTTGATGTAATCCAGAATCGAAATCAGCATCTCGGTTCGGATTGCCATTACGTTACCATCGACTAAAAAGATAGACTCTACATGCGGGTAGATTTTTCTCGCCGCATCAATATCTTCAAAGATGTCTTTGATATCTCTTACTTTGAAACGCTTATCATCAAACATCGTGCAGAAGGTACATTGGTTGTTACTGCACCCCAATGTTGTCTGGATGAGTACGCTCTCTGCTTCCATCCAAGGACGATAAACTTTACCTTCAAAACGCATAAATGCTCCTCGGCCGTAGCCTGTGTTGTTTCGACGAGGGCAAGTTTAGCAATCTGCATCTTGGGTGATAATTGGGCAAAGCGGGGAATCAGTATTAAAGAAATTTTAATAATCGAAAGAGCGCGCAGTTCTTTGTCTGTATGGATAGAACTGCGGCTTGGATCGTGTGTGGGGGGAGTGTTAGTGGTCGTTTTTTACTAATTAATGATCAGTGCGTAACGCACAGCTTTTCTTCGAGTAATTGATTAAGCACTGTCACCAGCTTGTGGTTCTTAGTGTTGTCTAATGCGTCGGCGTGCGGGTCTTTGAACAACCCAGAATCATTATCAAAATATTGACCAGAAGCGTTGGCAAACTCATCACTGAGCGCAGCACGACAAAGAATATCGGCTCCAATCGCTAGGTCGTTTCCATCAACGCCATAAGCATCTTTTACTAATTTACTGCCAAGGAAAGAGGCTGGGTTTACAGGGATAATTGCGGTGCCTTTGTCTAAAAGAGTATTGGCTAATTCGATGGACCACATCGTTAGCGCCAGCTTACTTTGCGCGTAAACCGGACCATCAAGTTCACCCGCACTCGGGCTGATTAATGCCTCTAAATCGACGGGTGCTTGGGCTGCTGAAGATAGATTGACGATACGACCTGTCGCATCAAAAAGAGGAAGCAGCTTTTGTGTCAGGAGATACGGCGCAATGGTGTTTACGACAAAACGTACATCAAGATTGTCTGGAGTGGTGATGTCCGACACCTTATACACACCTGCGTTGTTAATGAGTATATCGAGTCGTTTGTGATCGCTTTTGATTTGGGTTACGAGCGCCTCAACTTCAGAGAGCGTCGATAGGTCTGCGATGTAGCTTTCGATGATTGCATTCTTAGACAGGCGAGACAAAGCGGTCACGACTTTTTTGACCTTAACTGGGTTGCGGCCATGAATCAGAACATGGTGCCCTTGCTGCGTTAGTGCTTTTGCGGTCTCTAAACCAATGCCATCCGTGGCACCTGTGATCAGAATTATTTTTTGCATATTCCGTCCTTCAAAAAATAGTTTGAACAACGTTATAACAAAGATTAATGACACATAGTTGCATTTGGCTCACAAGCTGAAGACTCAAATGTGAGTCTATGGGGCAAATAATGACCATTTTAACACTTGGTGGTTAACCGTTGGCGTTTAACGACTAAGTAAGACAATGGGTCAGTTTGTGGCTGACCCAAATTAAGAGAAGTGACCGAGTTATTTGATGTCTTGAACGTTCATAACCAGAGTTTCCCAGTTACGTTGGTTTTCCATATCGTGCTCTAGGCCTTGCTCATCGGCAATTTGGAAGCGCTTAACCGCAGGGGTTTTGCTCGTAGCTTGATACAACCAATAAGCTTCCGCTTTGAGTGCTTCGTCGATCGGTTTGTCGATAGACTCGTACACCGCTTGCTTACATGCATTGATCGATTCGGCAGGGAATTTTGAGATTCGTTTGGCTAGAGTATCAACATATTCGCCAATTTCATCCGGCTCTAGTGCCTTGTTGATGGTGCCGTATGCTTCGGCTTCGTCAGCATCAAAGTCACGTGCACTTAGGACGATTTCGAGTGCGCGACCTAAGCCGACTTGGCGTGCCATACGTGATGCGCCGCCACCACAAGGAAGGATGCCCATACCCACTTCCATTTGCATGAATTTGTATTTACCGCGAGCCGCGAATCGCATGTCACACGCCAGTGCAAATTCGTGGCCTCCACCTCGAGCGAACCCTTCAAGCTTGGCAATGGTGGCTTGTGGCAGTTTGCTGATTCTTTCTAGCACCACTTGCAGGTCGAGTAACTTCGCTTCTTCACGAGAAACGGCTTCTGTCGACATGTCTTTTAATAGATTAGTGTCGTAGTGGCAGACCCAAACTTCAGGGTTTGCTGACTGAAATACCACGACCTTGATGTCACGATCGCGCTCTAGTCTCATTGCTAAACCATTGAGGTCGGCAAGCATCTCTTGCCCTTGAACATTCACAGTACCGAAGTCAAAAGTGACGGTAAGAATTCCATCCTCGGCTTGAGCTTTAAACGTTGTATAACCTTGATATGCCATTTCCATATTCCTTCTGAGAGATTTCATTTCAGCCTATTCAGTGTGAATGCGACCTAAATTCAGGCTAGCGAGGAATGTTCGAACCAACAATTAACCATTAAACGAAACACTATTAACGAATTATTAAGAGTTTTGGCGGGTTTTTTAATTTCAATTTATTCAGTGTCTTAGATGGATATTTTAACGTTGAAGGTATCTTGCTAATTCGATTGTCAACGAAATCTAAAAACTCATTCCTTGTCTGGCGCTCTTATCCTTTTCATTTAGCTTCGTATACTGCTCAACTAGGTAATTAGCCCTAAGGTACAGACAAGAGTGAACCGACTTATGCAGATGAGATCCGCGACTTTGAAAACCATTATTGAGAAAACACTGCCACTGACACTGGGTGTGTTTGCGATCATGATGGTGCAATTGGTCGATTCGATCTTTATCGGTCAGCTAGGGGTGAATGAGTTGGCGGTTCACGGTATCACCTTGCCATTCCAAGCGGCGTTTACCGGGGTTCAAGTGGGCATCGGTGTGGCGGCAACGTCCATTATTTCTCAAGCTGTAGGGGCAAAAGAGCAACGTAAGGCCACCTCAATTGCCACGTTGTCGGTCGGGTTTGGTGTGGTGGTAATAGCCTTAATCTGCTTAGGCCTGATTGTTTTTAGCGATTCTGTTTTTGCGTCGTTTGTGAATGATGTCTCTGACGCTCAATACCAATCCATGCTGTCGATTTTTAATGTGTACTGGCCACTGTGGCTGTTCAGTGCATTGATGGTGGCAGTGCTTTATCTGGCCACCTGCGTTTATCGCGCCAATGGCGATACTAAAACAACCGGCAGCATGTTCTTGGCTGCCAGCGTGATTAACCTAATTCTCGACCCTATTCTGATCTTTGGATTGGATATGGGCATTGCAGGAGCGGCGATCGCATCGAGCATTGGTTACGCATTTGGTGCAATCTACATGCTAATCAAGTCTCGCGGCAACGGTTGGTTTGGCTTCAATGGCGCGTGCCGTAACCGAATCAAAGGCTACAGTTTTGAGCTATTCAAGACGGTAATGCCAACCACTGCGAATCAGATATTACCTGCGGTCAGCGCATTCTTCTCAATGCTTTTGATTGCGAGAATCGGAACCGATGAGATGGCTTTTTGGAGCTTACTCGCCCGTGTTGAAAGTTTTATGCTGGTGTTTTCTCTTGCTCTGACCATGTCTATCCCGCCTATGATTGGTCGTTACCTAGGGGCGCAGCAGCGATGCAAAATCCCCGAGCTATTGAATACAACAGCGAAGTTCTTACTGGTTTTCCACACTGTGATGGCCGCATTATTGGCGCTGTTTAGTGGCTGGATTATTCCTGTTATCTCGGAAGAACAAAGCATACGCAGCTGGTTTGAAGTGACCTTGTTATTTATACCGTTCAGCTATGGCCCACTAGGGCTGTGCATGTTGGTTGCTTCGGTGTTTAATGCTTTGGGTGTGCCTCGTAAAGCTTTGAATGTCTCTTTCTTACGCTTGTTTGTTTTCTACATTCCGGCGTTATGGCTCGGCTCTATAACAGGAGACATGATCAATGCGGTTATTGCTGCGACCGTCGCCAATGTTTTAGCGGGCGCTTTTGCATGGTTTAAGCTTAATGCCTATATTAAAACTCACATTATCCCTCGTGCCGCTGCGGCCAATAAGCAGCGTGTACTCAGCGCAGGCTAGCCATTATTGATGAATATTGAACATCTAAAATTGTTTGTGCGACTCGCGTCTACGCACAATATAAGTCAAGCAGGACAAGAGCTTGGGTTGTCACCCCCGGTAGCCAGTATTCACATCGGAAAGCTCGAAGAGAGCCTAGGTGCCCGTCTTGTGCATCGCACCACGAGAAAGGTTTCCCTGACCGAAGAAGGCATGGCATTTCTTCCTCACGCCAAGCAAATCCTTTTGAGTGTCGAAGCGGGCGTTGCCTCTGTCGGAACCGGTAATGAATTACCAAAAGGGGTGTTGCGAATATCTGCGCCTTCATCGTTTGGTCGCATGCATGTTATGCCAGCGCTAAAAGGCTTTTTGGCTAAGTATCCAGATCTGTCGGTCGATATTTCACTGAGTGATTCAATCGTCGATCTGGTCGATGGCGGTTTCGATGTGGCGATCCGTAATGCGGAGCTACAGAACTCGAGCCTGATCGCTCGTAAGCTCTCGACTGATAAACGTATTCTGTGTGCGTCGCCAGAATATCTGGCAGTTCATGGCTATCCGAAAACACCAGAAGACCTCAAGCAACATCAATGCATCAATCAAACCGGCTTAGAAGGTTGGACGTTCGATACACCAGAAGGCGATGTCACCATCAAGAAGAAAGGTGCGATTCGTGTTGATCACGGTGAAGCGGTAAGGGATGTATGTGTCGATGGCTTGGGCATTGCCATGTGCGCGAGTTGGATAGCATACAAGCAGCTCGCGGAAGGTTCGCTGGTTGAGGTGTTGCCGGATTACCCTTTAAAGGATGAGGCGGCTATCTGGGCGGTATACCCGAGTGCTCAGTTACTTGCACCAAAGGTGCGCGTATTTATCGATTACTTTGTTCAATATTATGGTTCACCTTCTTATTGGGATTGCGACGTAAACGGTCAAGCTGAGTAGCTATCAGCTTCAGTAAGAGTAGCGTTCAAGAAGCACTCATTGATAACAAATAAGAAAGCCCCGACCAAAAGGTAGGGGCTTGTTTTTATGTTCTTTATAGAACGTTTTTCTAGCTAACTGCTGTTGTTTTTATTTAGTGTATCTGGCGTTTAATGAGCGTGTACCGCTGAATCTTGGTATAGCTCTGCATCAACTTCTTCGCCTTTACTTGGGCGCGGTACAATCTCAAAAGAGGTGTCAGCTTCTGTCAGTGAAGACAGCAGTTTGTTAAGTGATGTCTTATCACCTTTCACGCCTGCTTGTCTGTCTTCTAACAGTTTTCCAAGGCTTGTTTTCTTAAGCACGATGTCAGACACGTCAGACTTATTGATGATCAGTGTCGTATCCGCATCTTGCAGCTCTGATACTTGGATGTTGTTCAGGTTGCCGTTAGACATCTCAACGTAGTAGAACTCTTTTACATCAGGCAACTGAATATTCAATGTAAATGGTGTTTCTTGTGCTTTTAGCGAATCCACTTTTACGGCTAAGTAATCGAGTAGGTTTTCAATCGTCATGTTCGCTAACACATCCGGAGATGCAGTTTTCGGTGCGCCCGGTTGTGTGCCAATACGAAGCTCTTGAGCGCCGGTTAGGTAGATGTTTCTCCAACCTGCACCTTCTGATTGATAACCCAACTGCTCGTATGTATCTGCCAATAAGCCACGTGCAACTTTGTTCTCTGGCTCAGCTTGAATCACCTTATTCAGTGCTGTTGCAACGAAGCGGTATTCACCTTCTTGGAAATCTTGCTGCGCTTTTTCAATCACAGCATCGCTGCCGCCCATGTACTCAACAAACTTCACCGATTCTGGCTCGATTGGTAATGGATTAAGGTTAGCTGGGTTCATGTCGAAGTAACCAAGATACATGTTGTACACAGCGCGAGCGTTGTGAGAGTAAGTACCGTGGTAACCATTGGTGTGCCAAGACTGTTGAATGCTGTCTGGCATTACCTTGTAAATCTCGTCACCGATGTCTTGTAGAACCACACCGTTATTGGCTAAACGAAGCGTTTGGTTATGAGTAAAACCGTAAGCATCACGCTGCATTTTTAGGTAATCAGAAATCTCTTGTTCACCCCAGATTGGGGCTGAGTGAGACGCAAACAGTACTTCTGTTTCTTCGCCCCAAGTGACTAACATTTCGTTGATCTTCTTAGACCATTTCAAGCCGTCACGTACTTTAGCGCCACGCAGCGTGTACAGGTTGTGCATGCCTTGGTAGGTCAGTTCGCCAGTCCAAAGTGCTTTCATGCTGGGAATATACGTCACCATTTCTGATGCCGCTTCGGTACCTGAAGCATCCATGAATTGCATTTCTAGGCCGTCGATAACCAGAGTTTCAATTACTTCGTTATGGTTCAGCTCGTAGTCTGGCAGGACGTAAGTAATGCTACCGGTTGATAGGCCTTTCGACAGTGCTGCATCCACAATACCGTGTTCATGTCGGTTCAGCGTTGCGCCATATTGATAAGCGGTACGACGAGACATTGCATTACCCGCCAATACGTTTTCGTCGACGATCTCTTTAGTAATGTTTTTCGAACCGTACACTTTTACATCTGGGTATGCGTCTTTGATTGCTCTTGCGCCACCAAAGTGATCAGCGTGCGAGTGAGAGTAAATCATTGCTACGACTGGCAGTTCGCCGCCATCAGGCACATTGTTTTTGAAGAATTTTAGAGATTTAGCGGCCGCTTCTTTGGTAAGAAGTACGTCATAAGCGATCCAACCGTTGTCACTACGAATGAAAGAGATAGACGCTAAATCCGCGCCTCGAACTTGGTAAACTTTACCCGGAACAACTTCATATAAGCCTTCTGCTGCTTGGTTCAATACCGCTTGGCGCCACAGTGAAGGGTTTACTGAATCTGGTGCTTGGTCTGCATTCGTCACACTTGGGTCGATAAAGTTAAAGCTATTGCGAATGATGTCGCCCGTCTCTTGGTCGAAGCTAGCAATAAGACCCTTGTTGTTATTGTCGAAAGCGCGAGTGTCGGCAAAGTTAAGTGTTTTTGCGAACTCTTGGTTTGCTTTGGTCGTCATCTCGGTTGCGCTTTTGCCACCTTGGTCGCCAATTTCGCTGAAGTGTGCGTGGTCATGGTTAGCTGCAATTGCCGGGAATGCGAGCGAGATAGCCAGGAACAGTGATGCATTTTTGAACGTGCGAGAAGTTGTCATAAGAGCCTCTTCATTTCAGAATTTTGTTTCGTTGAGGCGATTATAGGAATAAGACATATAGCAAAAAATAAAGTAAGCTTTATTTAATACATCACGATTGGCTATGTATTGAATCATGCAATGGTTGGGCGACGAAGACGAATCCTGACCTATGATTGATTAAGACCACATTGACAGGGAGAGTAACGGTGAGCGACGTGGAAAAGTTGGATTTAAATCTATTGAGCGTGTTCTTAGAAGTGTATCGATTAAAGTCGATCACGCTTGCATCAGAATCGCTTGGTATGACTCAGCCTGGGGTTAGTGGGGCATTGAAGCGATTGCAATCTCAGCTTGATACCGACCTGTTTATTCGTGAAGGGCGTGGGATTATTCCGACTAACGCTGCGGTGCAATTGGCAGACCGAGTAGAGCCTGCTCTAGAAGGGATAAGCAGCGCAGTAAGCACTTTAAAGACATTTGATAATCAGCAGCATCATGTGTTTCGTATCCTGGTGAATGAGATTGGATTAACCAAGCTTCAACCTCTCGTCGAGCAAGATGAGACGTTGGGCAATATCTCGATTGAATTCAATATGGTGCCGAACAACGAAGAAGAATTATTGCAAGGCTTGAGCATGCAACAAGCTGATTTAGCGATTGATATCCATTACCCGCAAGTTAACGGCTACATGAAGCAGCCGATGATTGAAGATGAGTTGGTGCTGATAGCTCGAAAGGGGCATCCGAGAATCAATGGCTCTGTGACGCAAGAGCAATATTACAACGAAAAGCATGTTACTTTTAGAATGCGTCGAACCCGTTTATACACGGCAGATTATTTTACCAAGTCGCCACTGAAACAGAGAAAAGTGAGTGCCGAGTGTGACTCGCTGATGACCATGTGTGTGCTGGTATCGGGCTCAGATTGTGTCGGCAGTACATCGCGTGATTTTGCCAATCAATTTTCCGAATCCTTCCAGCTTCAAGTCCTTGATCAGCCGTTTGAAATCTTACCTATGCAGCAATACATGATTTGGCATAAAAGAACCGATTTGAACCCTGCTCATCAGTGGCTGAGAAACAAGATTCAGCAATATATGGCTGATTAACGAGCCGCTCTTGCTGCTCGTTTCTGTTTGGCGCTCTCTATCATCTTAGAAGGCGTCATTCCTGTCACCAACATGGTGCCGGTGATAACCAGAATTGAACCAACAATCGTATTGATGCCAATTGCTTCATCTAAGAATAAGTTACCCCATAGAATACCAAATACCGGAATGATGAAGGTCACGGACAGGGCTGAAGGTGCGCCGAGTTCAGAGACGAGATTGAAGTAAAGTAGATACGCTAACCCAGTACATACCGCGCCTAATAAGACAACCGATGTAGTGATCGTAACGTCGGGTGTTTCTCTTATCGGAATAAAGAATACAAACGGCAAAACCAGCAATACCGCAGTCCACATGCTGCCATGAGCATTGTTGAATGCCTCAACTTTAGGGGCTTGTTTGGTATAGTTTGACGCTATTCCGTAGCTAAAGGCCGCCATCACTGCTGCAAAGATAGGAAGCACAGCCTCACGGCCAATGTTCATCGCATCCCAACCGACTAACACGCCAACTCCTGTTACCCCAATCCCAAGTCCCAATAGAACTTTCGCCTCGAGTGCTGTTTTGGTCCATATTGCACCAATGATTGCCGCCCATATTGGCGCGGTAGAGTTCAAGATGGCGAGTGTCGAGGCGTTAAGTGTCTGCGCGGCATAAGCGAAAAGCAAAAAAGGAAGTGTGGTGTTAAACAGGCCGAGAATGAAGAAGTGTTTTGCGTGATCATGAAAAGAGAGCTTCTTTTTTAAATAGAAAGAAACTAAAAGCAGAGTAAGTGCTGCAAACAGAACTCGCGCTTCAATTAAGACTGCGGGCCCTAATGGATTGGCGGCCATTCTCATGAAAAGAAACGAGCCTCCCCATATAGCCGCAAGTAGTATCAGTTTTAAAAAGCTCACAGTTTGAATCTCAGATTGTGTAAAACCTGACTATGGAGGAAAGATAACTATTACACAAACATAGATGCCAATACTGTGCAGTTATGGACATAAAATCGAGCCCGTTAATCAGGAACAATTTCGATGAATTTCGTTCTGTTTATTGTTCCTTATTTGATGAGTAATCTAGTGTTAGACATCAAACTTAGGCAAACAAAATGAAGATTGAACACATCGCAATTTGGACCAAACAACTCGAAGTACTGAAGCGATTTTATGAAGATTATTTCGGCGCGACATTGAACTCAAAATATCACAACCCAACTAAAGGGTTTTCTTCATACTTCCTCTCGTTTGATACGGGAAGTCGTTTAGAGATTATGGAAATGGACTCTGTCCCTGAATCGAAAGACGACATCTATGACCAGTTCACAGGCTTCATTCACATGGCGATATCATTAGGTTCGGAACAGGCGGTCGATCAACTGACTCAACACTTGGTCGAAGACGGCTATGAGCGCTTAGATGGCCCAAGAAGAACAGGCGATGGCTATTATGAGAGCTGTGTACTCGATCCGGATGGTAATCGTTTGGAACTTACCGTTTAATGTAGAGACTTAATTGAGTTACTCATCTACTAACGGAACTGAGGTATGACAATGATGAAGCTTGCTGTGACTTTCCTTTTTAGTCTTGGGCTTATGGGATGTGCTACCTCAGAACCGGTGTATGAGCAGGAGGCGGACTCAAAGCCTGAACCATCACAACCCATAGGTTACCTCGGTTTTAAAGCTCACCAAGAGTGGGCGATTCAATTCAATGATTGCACGGTCTACGATTTAATCGGTGCACAACCTTACCAGTGGTTTGATCGCACTTCAGCCTCTGTGAGCTGTTATACGTTTAAGCCAAACGATGCCATCGAGCCTTTATCTGTCTATGCCGACGCAAACTTCGACAGCAATAAGCTAGCCCCGATTAACCTATTTCAAGAGCTGCAGGTATCAGAGTCTGGCTGGGGCAAGTTTCCTGCCGTCTATGAGACCAACGGTACCAATTGGCTGAAAGTCAAAGAGGGTTGGATTCACCTCACACTAGCCGATCAGACACTCGTTCAGTTCTACCCTGGCACTCAAGACCAATCTGGCAAATCACTGCATGATCAGTATTTTGAACAGCATTGATCGTAATGCTGACTGTTGATTAGTCTGTAGTTCGATCAAAAAAGATCTTTTAACTATTGCTGAAACCGGTTTCAAACTGTATCTTTTCTTTTATTGAAATCGGTTTCAGAGTTGCAATGAGCTCTCTAATCCTGATCTTTTTCACGAATAACTTGTAGCGAGTAATGGTATGAACAACGAATTTCCGAACGATTTTTTATGGGGCGGTGCAGTAGCAGCGCATCAACTAGAAGGCGGCTGGGATGCGAATGGTAAAGGTGTCAGTGTTGTTGATGTATTAACAGCGGGCGCTCATGGTGTACAACGTCGAATCACCGATGGCGTGATTGATGGCGAAAACTATCCTAACCAAGTCGCAGTGGATTTCTACCATCGCTACAAAGAAGACATTAAGTTATTCGCTGAGATGGGCTTTAAGTGTTTCCGTACCAGTATCGCGTGGACGCGTATCTTCCCAAATGGCGATGAAGCTGAACCGTGTGAAGCGGGTTTAGCGTTTTACGATGATCTGTTTGACGAGCTGTTGAAATACGACATTCAGCCTGTGGTAACACTGAGCCACTTTGAAATGCCTTACCATCTAGCTAACGAATATGGCGGCTGGATGAACCGCAAAGTGATCGACTTCTTCGTTAAGTATTCAACTGCAGTGATGGAACGATACCAACACAAAGTGAAATACTGGATGACGTTTAACGAGATCAACAACCAGATGAACACCTCGGCAGATATTTTCGGTTGGTTATGCTCAGGCGTGAAGTTTCCACAATGCGAAAAGCCGCAAGAGGCGATGTATCAAGCGGTTCACCATCAGTTTGTTGCAAGTGCTTTGGTGGTTAAGAAAGGTCACGAGATCAATCCAGATCTTCAAATCGGCGCAATGTGTGCGATGGTGCCTTTCTATCCTCGTTCTTCTAAACCGGAAGACATTATGGTGGCACAACAAGCGATGCGTGACCGTTACTTCTTCTCAGATGTGATGGTTCGCGGTCATTACCCAAATTACGCTACGCGTGACTGGGCAATCAAAGGCTTCAACATTGAGATGCAGCCTGAAGATGAGCAGATCCTAAAAGAAGGTAAGGCTGATTACTTAGGTTTTAGCTACTACATGTCGAATACCTTGGATTCTTCTTCTCACCAATCTACAGAAGAAGCGATGGACGGCGGTCATGAAAATTCGGTCGATAATCCGTTCATCCAGTCTAGCGATTGGGGCTGGCCAATTGATCCGACGGGTTTGCGTTTCTGTTTAGCGTCTCTGTATGAACGTTATGAAGTGCCATTGTTCATCGTTGAGAACGGTTTTGGCGCGGTTGATACCATTGAAGAAGATGGCAGCATTAATGACGATTACCGCATTGCTTACCTTGGCGACCACATCAAAGAGATGAAAAAAGCCGTTTCGATTGATGGTGTTGATTTGATGGGCTATACCCCTTGGGGCTGTATCGATTTAGTTTCGTTCACCACGGGCGAGATGAAAAAACGCTACGGATTCATTTACGTAGATAAGCACAACGATCAATCTGGCTCACTAGAACGCAAGCGCAAGAAGTCTTTCGAGTGGTATAAAGGTGTGATTGCATCTAACGGTGCCACTATTTAGAATGCATTCCCCAGCGCAGTTATGTGAACTGTGAGCTGTCATTTTGCAATGAATTAGTCGGCCTATGTCGGCTAATTTTTTATAAAGGAAAAGAAGCGAATGGTAACCATGCTTGATGTCGCAAACCGCGCAGGCGTATCTAAATCGACCGTTTCTCGTGTCTTAAATGGCAAGAACATCGTGCGCCCAGATGTGGTGAAAAAGGTATTTGATGCGATTCAAGAAACAGGTTATCGACCGAACTTGTTGGCTCAGCAATTGGCGACCAAGAAGACCAATTTCATCGGCTTTGTAATTACCAATGAGTTGTTCAATGGCCCTTACTTCTCTTCCTTGATGTATCACGCGGCTTCTTATAGCGAAAAGTCGAATCACCAATTGGTGATCACCGATGGCAAACACAGCGCTGAAGACGAAAGAAAGGCGATCAATTTCCTGCTGGATATGAAGTGCGCGGGCATCATCCTCTATCCGCAATGTTTAACCGAAAGCGAGATAGCTCAGATCATCGAAAGCACTGACACTCCGATTCTGGTACTCAACCGAGAAATGCCGTCGAAGCCCAATCATGCTATTACCACCGACCATTATCAGAGCGCTTGTTTGATGGTTGAACACATCATCGAGCAGGGTCATACTGATATTGCAGTGATTCGTGGTAAAGCCGGTTCTTCGACCGATGAGCTGCGTTACCAAGCCTATCAAGATGTGTTAACTAAACATGGTGTTGCATTGGATGAGTCCAACGTTGTTCAAGGTGATTGGACGATGGAGAGCGGTTATCACGCGGCTCAGGCTTTGGCAAAAAGCAGAACCACATTCACTGCTATCTTGTCTGAAAACGATGATATGGCGATTGGTGCGATTAAGGCGTTAACCGAACTTGGGTACTCATTGCCTCAAGATGTTTCGATCGTCGGCTTTGATAACAGCAAAGTGGGGGCGTTTTTAACGCCAAGCTTAACGTCTGTCAGTGTGCCATTAGAGCAAATGACGCAAAAGGCGATCCTGCAAATTGTCGGTGAAACAGAGCAAGCGACCACCATCAATACCACTGGTAGTTTGGTGTTACGTGATTCGATAGCGAAGCTAAATTAGCACAGTTCGAATTTCATATTTTACCTACAAAAAGTGACGAGCTGCGCATCTCTTAAACCAAGCTCAAACACTCCTTATTCACTGTTATTTAGATGTGCGATATTGCGTTTTTGGTCGATGAATTGACCACCATTAGTTAAGTAATGTGAAGCTAGATAAGTAATATGAAAATAGCTAATTGATGTGAGAACAGGTAAGTAACGTGAAAACAGAAAAACAAAAAATGCTAGCAGGTGAACCTTATCTGGCTTGGGATAAAGAGCTTTATGCAGCTCGTATCGAATGTCGCAAGGTGCTTCAAAAACTCAATAACAGTATTCCTGGCACATCTGAATGGGAAGCAGCAACGCAAGAGCTCATTCCGGACTGTGAAAATGCGCATTTAGAACCTCCATTTCGTTGTGACTACGGCTCGAACATCAAGCTAGGCAAGAACTTCTACGCTAACTTTAACTGCGTGATTTTGGATGTGGCTGAAGTGACTATTGGCGACAATGTGCTGCTTGGTCCGAACGTTCAAATCCTGACTGCAGGTCACCCACTCGATGTGAAAGGCCGTGTAGAAGAAGGCGTTGAGTTTGGCACACCGATTAATGTTGGCAACAATGTTTGGCTTGGCGGTGGTGTAATTATCTGCCCCGGTGTCACCATTGGCGAAAACAGCGTGATTGGCGCGGGCAGTGTCGTAACCAAAGACATCCCAGCCAATGTGGTTGCAGTCGGTAATCCATGTAAAGTGCTGAAAGCGATCGATAACGAGTAATAATCAGATTGAATTGATAAAGCCCGAACCTAGGTTCGGGCTTTGTTTTTTATATTCTTGCTAGATGCTAGATGCTAGATGGAACAGCTTGCTGTGCTTGCTTCTTATCTAACGCACCACTGAATCGAGTCAGAACAAGAGCAATCAAAACGATCACAGCACCTACCCAAGGGGTGTTCATTAATCCAGATTTCGCGACAATCAAACCACCGCCCCATGAGCCTAATGCAATACCGACGTTGAAGGCTGCAATGTTCAATCCAGAAGCGACATCGACGGCGTCTGGTGTGTATTTCTCAGCCAGTTTCACAACATACACTTGTAGTCCTGGAACGTTACCGAATGCGAATGCACCCCAAACCAAAATGGTAGCAACAGCTGCGTAAGGGTTTACTGCGGTAAAGTTGAATACCACCAGTACTGCGGCTAAACCAGAGAAGATAACGGTCAGTGCTTTAATTGGGCCCATCTTGTCGGCCATTTTTCCGCCCCAGATGTTACCGACCGCCACTGACACACCGTAAACCAACATGATTAAGCTGATTGAGCTCGAATCAAACCCTGATACGTTTTCCAGTATTGGAGCAAGGAACGTAAACGCTGTGAATGTGCCGCCATAACCTAGTGCTGTGATAGCGTAAACCAACAGTAAGCGTGGTTGAGTTAGAACCTTTAGTTGTGCCGAAATCTTCGCTGCTGGTGGTTGCTTAAGGTTGCTTGGAACCAAGATAGCGCTGCCGATAAGAGCAATAAGACCAAGCAGAGCAACGATCAAGAAGGTCGCTTGCCAGCCAAAGGTTTGGCCGATATAAGTGCCCAGTGGTACGCCGGTTACCAATGCAACCGTTAAACCTGTAAACATGATCGCAATGGCACTGGCTGCTTTATCTTTTGAAACCAAACCTGTCGCGATGGTCGATCCAATCGAGAAGAACACACCATGGGCAAGGCCAGTCAAAATTCGTGCGGCGATCAGCGTGTTATAGCCTGGAGCTTGCCACGCCAATAAGTTACCAATGACAAACAATGCCATCACGGTCAGCAACACCGCTTTACGATTCCATTTGCCGGTTAATGCCGTTAAGACTGGTGCGCCAATAGCAACGCCAAGCGCGTATAAACTGACTAATAGGCCTGCTGATGGCAGAGATACATTCAAGTCGCTCGCCATGGTAGGAATCAAGCCTACGATGACAAATTCTGTGGTTCCGATGGCAAAGGCGCTGAGCGTCAATGCAAGTAATGCTAGTGGCATAATCATCTCTCTTACTGTTCTTTGTTAAGTACCGAGCGCGATAAAATGGGGCAGCTTGTGACTGCAATAGGAGCGCTTCGTTTGATGGCGAGGATTATCTAGCAAAATATATTTGTGAAAAATGCCATCATTAACAAATAACCTTTGTGATATTTGCAATAATTGGAGGGTTAGCCGATCATTGGATTAAGCTGATGAGATCGAAAAGACACCGTGATTTGAGCTGTGATGAGCACAAGCGAGATGACATTAAACAAAATGAAGATAGCGAAGGAGCCTCATGTTAACCCGTTCAGATGATTTAGAAATGGTACTCACCGTTGTCGATGCTGGTGGTTTTTCTGCGGCGGCAGAGGCGCTGGATGTGCAGGTCGCCAAGGTGTCTCGCTCGGTGAGTAAGGTTGAGTTACAACTCGGCGTCTCAATATTCAACCGAACAACGAGACGCGTGGAATTGACGGAGGAAGGACGGCAGTTTGTCGATTCAGTCAGGGTGGGATTACAGATGATTCAGAGCGCGGAAGAAGAAATCGTGTCGCGCGGTGAGTTGCCAAAAGGTCGTTTAAGAGTCGATGCCGCCAGTCCATTCGTATTCCATCAGCTAGTGCCGTTGGTGCAGTCATTCAAAGAGGCTTACCCAGACATTGAGTTGGAACTCACTTCCAACGAAGGCTTCGTTGATCTTCTCGAAAAGAGAACCGATGTTGCGATTCGAATCGGTAAGTTGTCCGATTCAACATTGCACGCTCGCCCGTTAGGAAAAAGTTTACTCCATATTGTGGCGTCACCTGATTATCTCGCTAAGCGTGGGCTACCCACCAAACCTGAAGATTTGAGTTCGCATCAAATTGTGGGATTTTCGGGTAACAAAGTGCTTAACCATTGGCCTTTGCCAAACCAAAGTTATGTCGCGCCTACTGTGACAGCCAGTAATGGTGAAACGGTGCGTCAACTGGTATTAGCTGGAAATGGGATAGCTTGTTTATCGGGGTTTATGGTGCAGGAAGATATGGCAGCAGGTCGCCTAATCCCTATTCTGGAACAAGACAAACTTGCCAACACAGACCGAGAGCGAGTGAATGCGGTTTACTACAAGTCGTCATCGGTCTCTAAACGTATCTCGGCGTTTATCGATTTTATTCAGCCCCGTTTGAAGCTCTAACTAAGGCAGTTGACGATATCCGCATAAATGAAAAAAGCCCCGCTGACGTGCAGCGGGGCTTTCAAATCGAACTCGATAGCTTGTCAGTGTGCTTTCTAGTAACAGACTACTGAAACTGTACTTAAGCGATCTTAGTCATCTCGTTAAGTGTAAATGACGTAACACTACCTTCGGTTGCTGCCATGTATTCAGCAAGGTGGGTATTACCCATGTGTGTTTGCCAAAGTTCACGCGACGTCCAGTTTTCGTAGAAAGTGAAATGTGCTGGGTTTTCATTGTCTTGGTGAAGGTCGTAGTTGATGCAGCCTTCTTCAGCGCGAGTAATATCAATCAGCTTTAGCAGCTCTGCTTTAACCAATTCAATTTTGTCTTCGTTAGCGACGATGTTTGCGACGATAGTTAGTTGAGTCATGTTGGTACCTATATTATTTTTCACCGAAATGGTGATTTGTCTGTGTTTACAGTGCCACTCTTTGTTCATTGAGCTGCAGTCTGTGTCGATGGATAAATAATAGTGGGAATATTTGAAACGATAAACAGTGCTACATTTGAATTATTGTCAAAAAATAATTGATAATAACTTGGGTATTATGTGCTACTAGGCGTAGGTGAGGAGTATTTAGAAGCCGCCCGCCCACGCATCAAAATCGTCAATATTGTCGAGCTCTTCTTTAGTTCTTGGGGCTGGGTAATAAGGCAGAGCCAATCTTTGAGTGGAAGGTTGCAGTTCCCAATCGGGTGTAATCTTGAGTCGGGTTAATTCATCGTTGAGGCGCACAGACATATAGTAGCCATCGGCATGGGTATTGGCGTAACTCGCGATTGTGGCGATATCTCCAGAAGGTAATTTTACGTCTCGACCCAGTGGATAGAGCTGGTGCAATGCGAAACTCACTTTGGGATCTTCAAGTTTGCCTTGCTTAAAGCGTTCTAATCCGATGGCGGTTGAAGTGGTGCGCGGCTTCCACCCTGTGAGGAACAATCCACTCAAGTTATCTTGGAACGGCTTACCCTTTCGATTGCCTTCATTGGTAATGAATTGAACCGTCAATGTATCTCCCGATTCTTGCAGAATATCTAAAAACTGTTCACCAGTGCGATCGACCAAAAGCTTCATAATATCCAGTTACCATCAAGAATGAGAGACAATAAAGGGTACTACTATAGGGAAGGCTTGTGTAGGGACGATAAACGTTATGTAGCGTGAACAATGTTTTCGGTGTTGATCCTTACATGCCCTTAGATCAACAACAGCTTTAGCGCTTATGTAAGTAATGCGTTTGCACAATCTCATATAAGTAAGTCGACACGCCTGTTAGTGTGAAATCAAGCGGTGAAACTAGATCTCCAAACAATGGTGAAGCATCACCCAGACCGAATAGAGCTCACCATTGACATGGTCGAAAAGCCGCTGAGTTTATACTGTTTGGCACTCACCCAACTTAAGTGATTTGTGGGCCAATTTACCGACCTTTAAATTTATACTGGATAATTACCTATAAATTTCAGGCTTTAGCAGTAATAATCAATGAATAGATCGGAATAGCTTGTTCATTGAAAAGCTGTACGGAAAGTTTCTAAAGACGCCATCGTGAAAAGGAAGTCAGATACATGCCTGTGCTCCAACGCATCAGTTTAACGTTAATCTTAATCGCCGTTTTAGGTGGGTGTTCTTCACTTCCTGAAGGCATCGATCATCCAACAGAACCGCCAACCTCTCCTGCACCTAGTTCTTTATCGGTTCTAACCAATGAATTTCAGCCTGAAGCTTTAGAGCAAGGCACCACTGCGGTTCGTCTGCAAGAGTCTGGTTGGGATGCCTTGGCACAGCGATTAGCGCTGGTCGAAAGTGCCGAGCACACCATCGACATTCAATATTACATCTGGAACTCTGACGAATCGGGCAGCTATCTCGCTAGCCGTTTATTAGCAGCGGCCGAGCGCGGTGTGAAGGTTCGCGTAATGCTGGATGATATCAACCTCAACGAACGTGAAGGGTTGCTGTCGGCACTGGATGCACACCCGAACGTCGAGATTCGTATCTTCAACCCAACACCAACACGCCGCGGTTTCAGTAAATGGCTGAGCTTTGTCGGCGACTTTTCTCGTTTAAATCGCCGTATGCACAATAAGTCGTTTACCGTCGATGGTGCTTTGTCTGTGGTGGGTGGACGTAATATTGGTGATGAATACTTCGACCTTTCTGATGAAATCAATTTCCGAGACCGCGATGTATTAGTCATGGGCTCGGTAGTTAACACCATCCAAACCAGTTTTGTTGAATACTGGAACAGCCGTTGGTCTTACCCTGTCGATATGCTGGGTGATGACGAGCAACCTGATCTCTCGAAGATAGATAATATTGTCGTTCCGCATTATCAAAATTACCCGGAATTGCCACTAGATCGTAAGGCTGCTGATAGTTTGCTGAAAGAGGTGATTGGTGAGATGGCATGGGTGAATGCGCGTTTTGTTTACGATCAGCCTGTTCCTGATGATTCAGACAATACCGATGAACCGAAAGCGACCGCGATTCTTCTAGGTAAGTTAGCGAGTGAATCGAAACAAGAGATCTTATTGGAATCGGCTTACCTTGTATTCGATGATGGTCAGCTTGAAGAGTGGCAAGTGTTGAACAATAAGGGCGTTGAGATAAAAGCGCTAACTAACTCTATGGCCTCTAATGATCTGGTGACTAATCATTCTGCTTATGCGGGCAGACGTTACGATATGTTGGAGCATGGCATCGATCTGTTTGAGCTAAAACCAGAATCTAAGTTGTGTGAAGCATCGACTCAAGACGCGTCTAAATGTGCGCCTGAGACAGCCTATGGCTTGCACGCTAAATCAGTCGTATTCGACCGCAGCATCGCGAGCATCGGCTCATTTAACTTCAACTTGCGCTCTACCTACCTCAATACTGAATCGGTTTTGATCATCGAAAATAAAGAGATTGCTGAAACGTTAGCAGACACTATTGAGCAAGCAATGAGTGAAGATAATAGCTGGCGCTTGGAATTGGAAGACGGTGATGTGTATTGGTATTCAGGCGATCAACGTTGGGACAGCGAACCTGACACTGGTCAATGGGAACGAATGCAGTCAGGCTTCCTACAGTTGTTACCGATTGAGAAATATCTGTAAGCTAGCCGCCTCCGGATAAATAAAAATGTCAGCGTATATTACGCTGACATTTTTGTTTGTGGCGATGGAAAGGTAGCTTATTTATCTAAGCAGCGTCTTGAACGTTATCTTTTAGTCAGTTGCTTACTGTTCAAATACGGCAGAATATGTGGGCGAGATTCGCCAGACAGCTTTTGAGTGATCTGCTGTGACCAACTGCTCTGCTTTTGGTTGCTTGAACGGCTTGCGTAGTAGCTTTGCACCGAATCATCGTAGCTGGCAATGTCATCTAGGCTCAGCGGTTGGTATTGGTTTTCGTGCATCACCACATGAGCAGGAAGGCGAGGCTTAACCTCTGGTTGCTGTGCCGGGTGACCTAAGCACATCCCGAACAACACGGCGGTATGTTGTGGTAGTTCTAACAGTTCATCGACTTGTTGTGCGCTGTTACGCAGCCCGCCAATGTACACGCCACCCAAACCTAGAGATTCAGCCGCCAGCATGCAGTTTTGCGCCATGATGCCAGAATCTACCGCGCCAATCAGGGTCAGTTCAGTAAAGTCGGTTTTCACTTCAGGGTTGATTTGAGCGTGGCGTTGATAGTCGATACAGAACACTAAAAACTCAGCCGCATTCTCAACGTAAGCTTGGTTACCTGCGTATTCAGCTAACAGTTTGCGCTTCTCTTTGTCTGTCACTCTCACGATAGAAACAGCCTGCAGTAAGCTCGATGATGAAGCCGCGAGACCAGCCTGAATAATCACATCAAGTTGTGCTTTTTCAATCGGTTGATTTGTATATTGACGAATGGAGCGGTGCCCCAGAATAGTTTCAATCGTGCTGTTCATAACTCTCAGACAGTCCTTGTGATGATGGCGTAGAGAATCACAATAACGACAATTACCATGAGCGTAAAGGGTGTTCGAGCCTTTCTGGTTGACATATTTCAGCAGCGTCAGCCCAGTTTTTGAGATTCTATTTATAATCGATTAATGCCAGCTGCTATGCCGCTGGCATTTTATTATTGAGCGAAACTTGCTTCGAAATAGGCACTAAATGATAAAAACTGTCGGATAAAATAGGGCATACTGGACTCAATATATAAACCAAAGAAAGTAACCACGCGCATGAATCCGATCTGCCTCAACGACCCTTTTTCTCTTCCTAATGGCCAAGTGATCAAAAATCGCCTGTTCAAATCGGCAATGAGTGAACAGCTAGGTGATAAACATCATAACCCTAAGCAAGGTTTAGTCACGCTTTACCAGCGTTGGGCTCAAGGAGGAATTGGCCTATCCATGACGGGCAACGTGATGGTCGATAGAGGTGCGCTTGGTGAACCTAAAAACGTTGTGTTGGATGAGCAAAGTGACTTAAGCGTATTTCGTGAGTGGGCGAAGGCTGGAACACAAAATGGTTCGCAGATATGGATGCAATTGAACCACCCAGGAAAGCAAATCCCTAAATTCTTATGTGATAGCCCGGTTGCGCCTTCGGCTATCTCTTTAGAGCGTGGATTAGAAAAAGGCTTTAATACGCCACGAGCTCTGACTGAGACGGAAATCATCGCAATCATTGATAAATTCGCGCTGAGTGCAAAGCTTTCAAAACAAGCGGGTTTTACCGGTGTGCAGATCCACGGTGCTCATGGCTATCTCGTGAGTCAGTTTTTGTCTTCAAGACACAATCAACGCCAAGACAAATGGGGTGGATCACTCGAAAACAGACTTCGTTTTGTGCTTGAGGTTTATCGCGCGATTCGAAAAGAGGTCGGTGAAGATTTCCCGGTCGGAATTAAGCTCAACAGTGCTGACTTCATGAAAGGTGGCTTCACTGAAGAAGAGTCGATGCAGGTTGTGCAAACACTGAGTGATAACGGTATCGACCTGATTGAGATCTCCGGCGGCACCTATGAAAGCCCATCGATGATGGGTTCAAAGAACAAAGCCGAGCCATTGAAGACCAGCACGGTAAAACGTGAAGCGTATTTTATGGATTACATGGTTAAGGCGAGAAAGCTTGTGAGCACGCTGCTGGTGGTCACGGGTGGTTTTCGAACCGCGCAAGCAATGAATGACGCATTAAACACCTCGGCGACCGATTTTATTGGCATTGCGCGCACAATGGCGGTTGATCCTGATTTCCCTAACAAGTTAATTGAAAACCCTAGTTACGGCATGCCGCTAACGGTGCCAACCACAGGAAAACCTGCATTAGACAAGGTGGCGATGGTCGGGCTGGTTTGGTATGAACATCAGATGTGGCGCATTGCCTCTGGCAAGAAAGCCGACCCAAAACTAAGCGCACTCGGTGTGGTGTTAAAAACAATTTTCAGCGCCGGCTGGCACGCTTTCAAAAAGCGCAGAGCGTAAGCAGTCATGGATTGTTAAAGCAGAACTTTGAGGAATTGAAGTTCTGCTTTTTTGTTTGTCTCCTTTTAAGTTCTCGATAAATACATCGCAGAGCACCCTCAGCCAGCTTAGCTGTGGTACTAATCTAATACCAACATGAGCATTGGTTATAGTGTTCATAAGTGGCAAATAAGAGTAGACAAACTAGGATGAATTGAATTAAACCCTACAAATAATTCAACAACATGGTAGTGCTATGAAGAAAATAACCCTTTTGTCAGTTGCGATTTTATCTAGCATCTCTTTCTCATCTTTTGCAAAGGATTGTGATCCCAACTTGCTGCCTTCTTGGAAGGACAGCGAGAGCAAATCCGCTATCGTCGACTTTGTTGGGCAAGCCACTAAAGCTGAGTCTGATACGTTCGTGGCAATTGAAGATCGCATTGCCGTGTTCGATAACGACGGTACGCTTTGGTCGGAAAAGCCTTATTACTTCCAATTAGCCTTTGCACTAGATCGTGTAAAAGAGATGGCGCCTGATCACCCTGAATGGAAAACCGAAGCACCGTTTAAGTTTGTACTCGAAGATGATATTGAGAGCGTTCTGGGCAGCGGTGAAGAAGGGCTATTGAAAATCATCATGGCGACACATTCTGGTATGACTGTTGAGCAATACCAGCAAGACGTTGAGCAATGGCTGACGGTAACAAAAGATAAACGCTTCAACAAAGCCTACACAGACCTTACTTATCAGCCAATGAAAGAGATGCTGACTTACCTGCAAGAGCATGACTTTAAGACTTATATTGTGTCGGGCGGAGGCGTTGATTTCATGAGGGCGTGGGCTCCTGATGCTTACAATATCCCGTTAGAACAGATCATCGGTAGCGCACTTAAATACAACTACAGCTACAACGACGGTAATCCGACCGTTACCAAAGGTTCGTCCATTTTGACCATTGATGACAAAGCCGGAAAGGTCAGCAATATTCAGCATATTATCGGTAAGAAGCCGATTCTAGCAGTAGGTAACTCAGACGGCGATCAAGCGATGATGCAGTGGGCAACCAGTCAACCAAACTCAATGGCGATGATTGTTCATCACACCGATGCCGAGCGCGAGTGGAAGTATGATCGTGAGTCCCATGTGGGTAAGCTTGATAAAGCACTCGACGAAGCGAACTCCAGAGATGATTGGACGTTAATCGACATGAAATCCGATTGGTGTGAGGTGTATTAACCCACACAAACATTCGGACAAAACAGCAAAGGCTCGGATGGTTCATTCGAGCCTTTTGCTAAATAGCGAAGACTTCGTCTCATTTTCAGCAAGATCGTACTATAAATTTTTAACGCATGACGCTTTAATCGGGATAGTCAGAAATTAAAGGAATAAAAAATGAAAACGATCGGTTTGCTCGGCGGTATGAGTTGGGAGTCGACAGTGAGCTACTACAAATCCATCAACGAGGGCGTTAAAGCCACACTCGGCGGGCTCAATTCTGCAAAGGTTTGTATGTACAGCGTGAACTTCGATGAGATAGAAAAGCTTCAACATCAAGGTCGCTGGGCTGAGACGGCGGATATCTTATCGGACGCGGCTTTATCGGTAGAGAAAGCCGGAGCGGACTTCATCCTGATCTGTACCAATACCATGCATAAGGTCGTTCCTGAGATCGAAGAGAAGATCACGATTCCTATCTTGCACATCGCTGATACCACAGCGCAGAAACTGCTGGAACAAGGAGTGAAGAAAGTCGGGTTACTCGGCACCGCTTTCACGATGGAACAAGATTTTTACAAAGGGCGTTTAATCGATAAATTCGGTATCGATGTTGTGATTCCTGCCAAGGATGACAGAGAGAAAGTCCACAACATCATTTACCAAGAGCTGTGCCGAGGCGAAGTAAAAGAAGAGTCTCGCGCTATCTATAATCAGATCATTGAGAGGCTAAGCCAGCAAGGATCAGAGGCCGTCATTCTAGGCTGTACTGAGATCGCCTTACTGATTCAGCAACAACATACCGATGTGCCCCTGTTTGATACTACAGCCATTCATGCAGAAGCCGCGGTGCGTTTGGCGACGAGTGACTAACTTCTAGTTCTTATTCTTAGTTCCATAGCTGTCCTATTTTCGCTCTTGTACGATTTTCATTCGTTGAAGTGAAAGTTTTTTGTACAAAAGCAGGTCGTTAGTTAAAGAAGCGATGCTTTGTTCATTAACCAAGGCCTTATCGGTAGGTAAGGTTTTAGTTAATGATTGAGGTATCCGCGCTTTTAAGCACTATGCTTTAGTCATGACCGAAAGAGGATTTATTATGAAATGGCTTATCTTATCTGTAACGCTATTGTTCGTGGCAGGATGCCAATCGACAGGCTCTGACACGTCTTCACATGATCAAATGAATCGAGTTCATTCTGGTGGTTGTAGCAGCTAATCCTTTTTTGAAAATACTTTTTAGCTGCTGTTATTATCATTTCTGTCACTGTTCTTATAAAGAACTCACTTCTACAAAGCCTTGCGATTATGAACTGACCCCCAATAGT
>NZ_JBFRJZ010000015.1:0-140044 GCF_041469125.1 Vibrio sp. 10N.286.51.E5
CAAAGATCAACACGCCCTAAAACCTTAGTTTGCAAAAATTGTTATAAGAGTTAGAAGCAGGATCGAATGTTCCAATAAATTTGGTTGCGTTGGCGATTTTTTGCCTGATTCCTTGATATTTACGTTGTCAATGAAAGCGAATTCAAGAAATGCCTAAGCTATGCGTATTTATTTCTTGTAGGACAGTCTCGAATTGGTTAAAACAATTATCACCTAGATTTACGCATAGGCTCATTCGTTGAGTCCAATAATTGCAATTTTGAGATAACAAGGAAGTACAATGATTAAAGAAAACACATACTTTGAAGGTGGCGTTAAGTCGTTAGCGTTTAACCAAGCAGGCGCTGATGTGAGTGTTGGTGTGATGGCAGCTGGCGAATACACATTCGGTACTGCGGCTCCAGAAAAGATGACCGTTGTTAAAGGTGCTTTAATTGTAAAGCGTGTTGGCGATGATGACTGGACGACATACCAATCTGGTGAGTCTTTTGACGTTGCGGGTGATTCTTCATTCGACCTACAGGTAAAAGAAGCGACAGCTTACCTGTGTGAATATCTGTAACTCGCTCTAAATTCGTTTAATTAGGGCACCGTTGGTCTCTGATTTAATAGAAAAAAACCACGCTCTAGGAGCGTGGTTAAATAAGTGATAGTAACCGGCAGTGGATAGTGTCACTTGTTTTTGCAGTCATCAAATGGATGACCAAATCGTTGTTCGTTGCAAAATCTTTTCAATCTTCAATCTTCAATCTTCAATCTTCAATCTTCAATCTTCAATTCAAAGCTCAAAGACAGACATTGGTAAATCAGTAAGTCTCAAATACGCCGTTGTTGTAATCCTGAATCGTCTGTTCAATCTCTTCCATTGAATTCATGACGAACGGACCATAGTGCACAACAGGTTCATTAATCGGTTCACCAGAAAAAACCAGTACACCTGAATCTTCTAAGCTGTCTAAAGAAATCCATTCAGCTTTGGTGAGCAGGGCAAGCTGACCTTGCTTGATCACTTTGTCGCCAATCTTAATGCTGCCTCGGTACACATAAGTCATGGCATTGTGATTAACATTAGTCCCTAACGTCACTTTTTGCCCAGAATGAGAGCGCCAATCCGCAACGCTTAATGGCACACCTGTTTTCTGTAATGGACCCTGCGCTCGTAAAGCCTCTGAATCCTTGTCAGTTTGGTTGTGCAGTTCAAACCCTCCGGCAATCACTCTTAACAAACCACTTTGTTCACTTTGATGCTCCGCGATGCTTTCACTTTGGAAATCGTGATACTGAGCTGGCTGCATTTTGTGTGTCGCAGGTTGGTTTATCCAAATCTGAAAACCATGCAGCGCACCTTCTTCCATCATTGGCATTTCGCTGTGAATGACACCACGGCCTGCGGCCATCCATTGAGCGCCACCGCTGCGTAGCTCTCCAACATTCCCCATATGGTCTTTGTGTTGGAAGTGACCTTGGAGCATGTAAGTGAGCGTTTCTATCCCACGGTGAGGATGTGGAGGAAAGCCGCCAACATAGTCTTTGCTTTCATCCGACTTCAGTTCATCAATCATTAAAAATGGAGAGAAACGTGCGTTATTAAAACCTGCGAGTCGTTGGATTTTGACGCCATCACCATCTGAGGTGGCATGTGCTGTAATCACATGATCTACTGCTCTTACATTCGTCATTTTGAAACCCTCATAAACTTGAATAGCTGTAGTTTATGTAATTTGATTTAAAAAGAAGATGGCACAGCGTTGAGTGACTTATTCGAAAATCTTGAACAGGTAACAATATGAAATTATGTCTATACTCAATAGAGAGTATATCGCCAAGGAGGCCGCTATGGCAGTTCAGCAAAAACATGGCGAAAGGCATGGTCGGATAGGTTTTGATAACGACTTTACAACGGAGCAAAGCCAGCGCTTTACAGAGGTTGCAAACAGCGCGGTTAAACGCCGCGTGAAAAAACGTGAGATAGAAGCGCCGTTTATTCAGTCAGCTAAGCAAGCCGCTTTTAAAACCGTGGTGAGGCGACCTAAAGGGAATAACCCAAACCGAACACGTCAAGTCATATGGATTATTATGATCGGGTTAGTGAGTCTTTGGCTTATGTACCTTGCAGGTTAGCAGCGCCGCTCCGTTATAGGAATGGCTAGCGTTGGCGCGTTTTTAATAGCGTAACATTGTTCCCTTCGATCTTCGCTTCAAAGCAATCTTCAAGTTCAGATGAATCCGGTGCTGAGCTAACAAGGCTCGTTGGTAGTTCTTCTATCAGGGTCGATACTGGGTTGTCGTGATAATAAGCATATCGGTTTTTTCCTGAATGCTTGGCAACATACATCGCTTTATCAGCACATCTCGTCAGCTCATGTAATTCTTGGGCATCTTGCGGATACAAAGCAACCCCAACACTTAACGTCAATTCCTTGATTCTCTCGTTTGTTTGGCAGCCGCTTTCGAACAGCCCGCAGATCCTATCTAGAATGCCGTCTAGATCTTTACGAGTTGGCACATCGTAGAGCATCAGAACAAACTCGTCTCCAGCAAAGCGCGCGATGGAATAATCGTATTCATGGCTTTTTCTGTCTCTGGTTCGAATGTTGTTGCTCAAGCGATTGGCAAAATGCTGTAAGACACTGTCTCCCACATCGTGCCCGTAGCTGTCGTTAATGCCTTTAAAGTCATCTATATCCAAAAAGACCAATGCCGTAAGTGATCGCTCACTATCCACGGTGGCTAGTTTTTCTGTCGCCCAGCGTTCAAAGCTCCAACGGTTTGCCAAGCCGGTTAACTGATCTCTGTAAGCGAGATCTTCAATGCCTTCTTTATACAGGCGTTGAATATAACTGACGGCTTTTGTGTAGTAATAGGCGGATGTGTGGCACACCAAGCTCATGGTAAATAAGCTAAGGAAAAATCTGTGTGTGCTGTTAAATGGTAAAGAAAAATTGTTGGGCATTGCTGTAATCAAGGTGCTGATGAACAGGCAAAACGAGGTGCTGAAGATTATGCCAATTCTGAAATCATTAATGAAAATGACCGCGGCCAGAATTGGGTAGAGCCAGAGGATGCGATCTGGGATGGCGTGACTGTACAAGAATAGGATGACGCCCTGAACTAGAAGAACACCACTCAGAATCAATTCGGAATACTCAGGATTGATGACTTTTCTTACATATAAAGCGTTAGAAATGGCAATGATGGCGAAGCACAATTCGAATATTGACAGCGTGTAATGTTGGCCTTCGAAGTAAGCCCAAGTATAGAAAATGAATAACGCAGCGGCAGTCAGTGAAAAGGAGTGGACAATTTTTTGCTTGCGGGTGGATCGTATGTCCGCCATTTCTTCTAGGTGCCTGCCGACGAGCCTTTTCATGTGATCTGTGCCAAAGTTTTTGATAATGGTGTTAATAGTAGATTAAATAACAAGCTATGCAGAGGCTTAGATGTCTATTTAGTGTGACTACTATCAATGTTTCATATGAAAGGCTGTTCAATCAATTCCAAATAGTGATGTATATCACCGATGGTGCTGGTCATCTCTAGAAGATTAGATTTAAGCATCAAACTTGTAACCGTTGTTTGATGTTTATCTACTTGCTTTCCAGAGAGTTACTCCACATAGTTTGTAAACGACCAAAATTAAGAAAGGCTCATTATGTTAATTACCTTTAGTTGTAAAGCTCATGCTAGTGTCACGATGTTTGGTGAAGTCGGCCTCCAGTTCATCAAGGTGCTTGGGCATAGCGGCTCCATCCCAGGTGCTATGGATGCTTCAGAGGTTCCTCAAGCTCTGGATAATCTACGTGCTGCTATTGCAGCAGAGCAGAGCAAGTCCGTAGAGCATGAAAATACTGATGACGACAATGAAGAAGAGGTGGTTGAAGCGCCTGTTAATATCGGTAGTCGAGCGTTCCCACTGGTTGAATTATTAAAAGCTGCCATCAAAGATGAATGTGAAGTAATGTGGGAAGACGGTAGCGGCAAGCGACTGTAGTACGATTCACGCGAAACGTAACAAGCCTATTGAATCTATTTTAATCAGAATGAATGCTGAACCAGTATCGGACACACCATGACCATGGAGTTTTATGGTGATGAACCGATACTGGTGTTTTTTTAGTGAAGTAATCCACTCGTTTCTGTTTATTTACAAGGTTCGTCAGCCCTGAAATGAGTGACTTTTGTTATCGTAATATCAATCCATAACAGACCGTAAACAAAGTGATGCTGTTCACGCTTTCTTGACTCCCAATTCTGAACTAAGAATTTTTCCTAGTTATTCTAAGACCCTCTCTCATGCGGTCGATTTTTAGACTCCTTATTATTTCACGGTCAACTAACAAACAATGTATGGCCGCAATTATGCCGTGCAGACCTCACAAAAAATAAGAGAGTTCACAATGTTAAAGTTCCTAGATCAGGTTCGAAAACCGACGCTGGATCTTCCGGTCGAAACTAGAAGAAAAATGTGGTTTAAACCATTCCTACAATCTTACCTCGTCGTGTTCATTGGCTATCTAACCATGTATTTGATCCGTAAGAACTTCAATGTCGCGCAAAACGACATGATTTCTACTTATGGATTATCGATGACGGATCTAGGTCTTATCGGTCTGGGTTTCTCTATCACTTACGGTATCGGTAAAACCGTCGTTTCCTATTATGCCGATGGTAAAAACACCAAGCAGTTCCTGCCATTCATGCTTGTCCTTTCTGGTATCGCTATGTTGGGCTTCAGCTTCAGTATGGGCGGTGGCAGTGCTAGCTTATTCTTGATGGTTGCCTTCTATGCGTTGAGTGGTTTCTTCCAAAGTACCGGCGGTCCTTCAAGCTACTCGACCATCACTAAATGGACGCCTCGTAACAAGCGTGGTTCTTATTTAGGCCTTTGGAATATGTCGCACAACGTGGGTGGCGCAGGTGCCGCTGGTGTTGCTCTGTTCGGTGCTAACTACCTTTTTGATGGCAACGTGATCGGTATGTTTGTGTTCCCATCAATCATTGCGATTGTGGTTGGCTTTATTGGTATGCGCTTTGGTAATGACTCTCCAGAAGCCTATGGTCTAGGTACGGTTGAAGAGTTGTTTGATGAAGAAGTCAGCGAAGAAGATACGGCTGCTGAAGAAAATCAAATGACTAAGAAAGAGATCTTTGTTGAATACATCCTGAAAAACAAAGTGATCTGGTTGCTCTGCTTCGCGAATATCTTCTTATACATTGTTCGTATCGGTATCGATCAATGGTCTACCGTTTATGCGTATCAAGAGCTAGGTCTATCAAAAGAAACCGCGATTTCAGGCTTCACTCTGTTTGAGGTTGGTGCACTGGTCGGTACGTTAATGTGGGGTTATCTGTCAGACCTTGCGAACGGACGCCGTGCTTTGGTTGCTTGTGTATCGCTTGGCCTGATTATCGTTTCGCTAGAGTTCTACCAGCATGCAACCAGTGAGTTCATGTACCTAGCATCACTGTTTGTGCTTGGTTTCCTAGTATTTGGTCCTCAGTTGCTGATTGGTGTTGCTGCAGTAGGTTTCGTGCCTAAGAAAGCAATCAGCGTTGCGGATGGCGTGAAAGGTACATTTGCTTACTTAATTGGTGACAGCTTTGCCAAACTTGGCCTAGGTATGATTGCAGACGGCACACCTATTTTTGGCTTAACGGGTTGGAAAGGCACGTTCGCAGCGCTTGATACGTCAGCTGCCATTTGTATCGTGTTACTGCTATTCGTTGCGGTTGCGGAAGAGAAGAAGATTCGCCACGCTAAGAAAATACACTTAGCGTCTCAAAACGCGTAGCGAGTCTCACGTGCTTTATTGGTTTAAAGCACGTGAGATCATACCAATCGTTAGTTCGATTCAGTATCATCTCTATTAATAAACTTAATTTTAGATAGCTCCTGTTGGGGCTATTTTTCTTTCTTACTCTTAATTTTGGTTAATATCATGATTAATGTTGCGCTTGTTGATGACCACGTCATTGTTCGATCTGGCTTTGCTCAATTACTCAGTCTTGAAGCTGATATTACGGTCTTGGGTGAATTCAACTCTGCGGCGGAAGCGCGCCTAGGATTGCCAAGCTGTCACCCTGATGTCGTGATCTTGGATATCTCAATGCAGGACGAAAGTGGCCTGAGCTTATTGGAAGAGATTCCATCTGGCATTGCCAGCATCATGTTGAGCGTTCATGACTCTCCGGCGATGGTTGAGAAGTCATTAGAGTTAGGAGCCAAAGGTTATCTCAGCAAGCGCTGTAGCCCTGATGAGTTAATCCAAGCCGTACACACGAGCGCAAATGGTGGCTGTTATCTCACGCCTGATATCGCCATAAAGCTTGCGACACCCATGAAGAATAAAGCCTCTTTAAATCAGCTCACCCGCAGAGAAAGCGAAGTGTGCCAGTTATTGGCAACAGGGCTCGATGTAAAATCTATCGCCGTAGAGCTAGGGGTTAGCCATAAAACGGTGCATGTACACCGTGCCAATGCGATGGACAAACTCAATGTTAAGAATAACGTCGAGTTAGCGAAACTGTTTACACAAGACCAGTACTAATGCGTTCTTACCTAGCCACCTCCCTGTGTGGGTTTTTTATGGCTGGTTGTGCATGGTTCTGTTTATGGGTTATTGCCTTCTATTTCATTAATGACCCTGAGTTAGCGATTCTGCTTTTCCCGTTTTCACTTCGACTGGGAATGACGCTGCACACTCGCACCCACTATTGGCCTGCCATCTATATTGCAGAGTGGGGGCTCGCGATTGCTTTAGCTCTACTGCTTGATGAACCTCAATGGCTGACGATACTCATCGCCAGTGGATTGAGTATTCCTGCTACGCTAATTGCCAAGCGTTATTATTCTGGTGACCAGAATCGTCACTTGTTAGTGATGGCGAGCTTAATCATGGTCACAGCATTCATTAACGTTGCCGTGGTGAGTTCTCATGTTCCGGCTGTTTACATGGTGTGGTTGGTAAGTATCACTGGCGGATTGATGCTGGTACCGATGTGTTATCTAGTCTGGAACTACCTATTCCAAAACAAGTGGGCGCCACTGAGCTCTTACTTAATCAATAATGTCGTTGAGTTCAAAATCCGTCACATCGCTTTATATAGTGTCTTGTTGGTCGCCAGTATTTTGATACAAACCAGTTTGCCTGATGAACTAAGGCGCTTCGCCCCGTTCTGTATGGCGATCCCTATTATCTTGCTCGCGGTTCGTTACGGGTGGCAAGGCGCTCTGCTTGCAACAATGTTAAATAGTGTCGCGTTGATTGCAGCCCACAGCGGAACATCCAAACTCGAAATTACCGACTTGCTCTTGTCTCTGTCTGCTCAAACCATCACCGGTATATTACTTGGTTTAGCGGTTCAAAAGCAGAAAGATCTCAACTCCAAATTGCGAAGTGAACTCTCCAGAAATCAAAACCTTTCACGTCAGTTAGTTACCGCTGAAGAGTCGGTTCGTCGTGATATTGCGCGTGAACTGCATGATGAAATCGGCCAAAACATCACGGCAATTCGTACTCAGGCAAGCATTATTAAACGTGTCGACGCGGCTGAGATGAGCGTTCGCTGTGCGGGTACCATTGAATCATTATCTTTGAATGTTTATGACACCACCAAACGTCTACTTACAAAATTAAGACCTAAGATGCTGGACGATCTGGACCTAAAAGATTCCGTGGAACAGCTTATTCGAGAGATGGAGTTTTCGGATCACGGCGTTGATATTCAGTTAAATTGGCAAGGTGATTACTCGTGTTTGAGTGACACGCTTAAGGTCACTATCTTCAGGCTGTGCCAAGAATCTCTAAACAATGCCTCTAAATACGCCAACGCGAGCGAAATCAGAATTGAACTGCTTTTAGGTGACCAGGCTTATCTTCAGATATCAGATAATGGCATTGGTTTTACAGCGCAAGATCTTCTCAAAGGAATGGGTGTTCGTGGTATGCAAGAGCGTGTTCAGGCGCTCGGCGGCAAGATGACAATCAACGCTAATGGCTCATCTTCGGGTACCAATATCAGCGTTACATTACCTAAAGTGTGAGAACGAATATGTTTGGATTTCTGCGCTCAACAACGTCAGAGAGTGATGCTCTAACTGATGATGAGGTCAATCAGAGTTATCGCTATTGGCGCCTTCACATCATGATAGGAATGTATGTCGGCTATGCGGGTTTTTACTTCACTCGTAAAACCTTTAATTACGCCGCGCCTGCAATGATCACCGATCTAGGTTTGGACAAAGGCGATATCGGCTTAATTGGCACGCTCTTTTATCTTTCTTATGGCTTATCGAAATTTATCTCAGGCACGATATCGGATCGGTCGAACCCTCGTTACTTCATGGGGCTTGGCCTAATCGCGACTGGTCTGATAAACATCGCGTTTGGCTTTTCGAGTTCGTTAGCGGCTTTTATCTCGCTATGGGTACTGAATGCATGGTTCCAAGGTTGGGGCTGGCCATCGTGTTCCAAGTTATTGACGACTTGGTATTCTCGCTCCGAAAGAGGCTTTCGCTGGGCAATCTGGAATACAGCGCACAACGTTGGTGGAGCGCTTATCCCTATTCTTGTGGGTTATCTAACGCTGCAGTTCAGTTGGCGAGCTGGGTTTATCTGGCCGGGTGTGATTGGTGTTTTTATCGGTCTTATTGTCTGCTGGCGCTTACGTGACAAGCCCACCACCATGGGACTTCCGACGGTAGGGAAGTGGCGCAGTGATCACCTGGAATTAGCGCAAGAGAGCCATGGGCAAGGGTTAAGCTATCGAGAGATCCTGAAAACCTATGTGTTCAGCAATAAGTACATTTGGTTGCTCGCCTTTAGTTATGTGTTGGTTTACATCGTAAGAACGGCAGTTAACGACTGGGGCAATTTATACCTCACCGAAGAACACGATTACAGTTTGATCAACGCCAACGCTGCCTTGTCTCTGTTCGAGATAGGAGGTTTTGTTGGTTCACTTGTTGCTGGGTGGGGATCGGATAGGTTGTTTGGTGGCAACCGCGGTCCAATGAACATCTTGTTTGCGATTGGCATCTTCCTTTCGGTTTCGGCTTTATGGCTTATGCCTTTAACCAACTTTGTGTTTCAAGCGGCTGGGCTATTCTGCGTTGGCTTTTTTGTTTTTGGCCCTCAAATGCTTATTGGCATGGCGGCGGCGGAATGTTCACATAAAGACTCTGCCGGGGCGGCGACAGGTTTTGTTGGCTTGTTTGCTTACATGGGTGCAGCACTCTCGGGTTATCCATTAGCGCTCGTTCTAGAAACTTATGGCTGGAGTGGATTCTTCATTACCATCTCTACTTGTGCTGCGGTCATCGGTTTACTGCTACTCCCTTTTCTACAAGCTCAATCACCTCAGAAAAGTGCAGAGGTTCGCTCTGGCTTTTAAGGAGCCTTCTCGATAACAAGATAGTCGCTGGTGTTTGTATTGTTGCTTGTATTGCTGCTGTAACCAGTGCGATACAAGCAGCTATCTGATCCAGCGCTTTCTACTCGTGATATTCAAATGTGACTCTTTTCACGCTTTTCATCGATCTCACCTGTTTCTAAGAATTTTTCCTATTGCGTCTAAGACCTCATCTCATGTGGGTTCTAGCCGAGCTCTGTAGTCTTTCTAATTATTTACGTTATTAGAAATCAGCTCTCTGAATTGTGTTCAAAGGGCTCACTACGGAAAACGCCATGTCACTCAGCCACTTCTCAGAACCCTCATTTTTCCCAATGGAAAACACCATCCAAAATTATGCATGGGGGAGCATTTCTTCGATACGTGAACTGTTTGGCTTTAAGAATGAGTCACAAGAACCACAAGCGGAAGTTTGGATGGGAGCGCATCCGAAAGGTTGCTCAATGGTCAAGCTGGACCAACATTTAGTGCCTCTATCTGAGCTGATTAACAAGAATAAATCGGCCTACCTATCAACCGATATTGCGCAGGCGTTTGGTGAGCTACCATTCTTATTTAAGATCTTAGCGGCAGAAAAGGCGCTGTCGGTTCAGGTGCACCCAAACAAGCGACAAGCTGAAATTGGCTTTGCGAGAGAAGAGCAAGCAAGAATCCCTCTAACCGCAGGGCATCGTAACTATAAAGACTCAAACCACAAGCCTGAATTGGTTTACGCGGTCACTGAATACCAAGCGATGAATGGCTTTCGAGAGTTCGATGAAATATTAGGTCTGTTCAGAAAGTTAGATTCGAGCGAGCTGGCTAGTTTGGTTGAACAGTTTGGCAATAACCTTGATTCTCTAGGTTTAGAGACGTTTTTCCGCGATCTATTAACGTTGAATGAACAACGTAAACATCAAGCATTAGAGCAACTTCTGACTTACGCGGCTGCTCATCAAGACCAAGCGGAGTTTGCTTTGGTTATTGAGCTTAGTCATCAGTATCCAAACGATATTGGTCTATTTTGTGTTCTGCTTCTTAACTTGATCACATTGAACCCGGGTGAAGCGATGTATTTGAATGCGAATACTCCGCATGCTTACATTAAGGGAACTGGGCTCGAGATCATGGCAAATTCAGACAACGTTTTGCGAGCAGGTTTAACGCCAAAGCACATTGATGTCGCCGAGTTGGTTGCCTGTACAGAGTTCAAACCGATCCCGTTTGAACGCTTGTTGTTAGCGCCCTCAAAACTGGGTCAATGTGATAGTTATGATATTCCTGTCAGTGATTTTGATTTCAATATCTTTCATCGCCCTCAGCAAGAAGAAGTGATCACAAGCGGTGCTGAAATTTTGATGGCAATAGATGATGATTTAACGTTAATGAGTCAGAAAGGTGAACACCTAACACTCACCAAAGGGCAATCGGTATTTATCCCAGCTTATATTGGTCATTATGTACTGAGCAGTAATGGGCGAGTGGCTAGGGCGTTTAATTAGAGATGGTGTTTGTGGTATAGATTGAGATCCATCCCCACAAAATCATCATCTCCTTCATCAACAACGTGATAGCCAAGCGATTGATAAAAGTTAATAGCACGAGCATTACTTTTAAAACTCGATAGAGTGACTTGACTAAGTTGCTCTGCCATAGCTTTTTTATGTATGAGAGTCATGACTTGCTTGCCAAGCGAACGACCTTGGTACTGGGGGAAAATGATCAGCAAATGAATATGGTATGCGTTGTCATAAGGTTTAAAGCAGGCGAGCCCCACTCTTTTATTTTCGCGATATACCCAATGAAACCAAGATGGATGGTATTCGTTTAAAAGTCGTTGACGTTGAAAGTCGTCATCCCAGCCGAAAACGCTATCTACGTGTATGAAGATACCTTGTTTAACACACGCAAACAGTTCATCGAATTCAGAATTTGAAGCGAGTTGGAGTTGTATGTTCTCTTCTTTCATTGCCACTTTTACCGCTTCCTTATCAAACGCCTTTGAATAAGCAAACAGTAACATAATTGAAGAAGCCGAATTAGCTTAGATTTGCGAAGTGATGAAACCAAAAAGCCATGCGTGATGCATGGCTAAGAATAAAGTCTTGGATTGATTTTTCTATACGATCTTAAGCGCGTGATGGCGCGTGAGCTGTTTGTGTAGCGAGTCTTTGAGCTCCATGCGTTCTACTTTGAGGTTGTGCATGCTGTCGTCATCGATAGGGCTGCCAGAGATTTCTAGCTGACGGATGTCGTAGTCGAGTTGGTGGTATTTCTGCATGTCTGCTTTGAATTTTTCGTCGTCGTGGTTGAGCTGAACAATGTCTAATTTAAGATCTGGGAAATCTAAGATAAAGGCATGGTTTTCATTGAGCATTGGCACTTCCTCTCTAGTCGAATTATTAACAGTATAGAAGTAATTTTTCGAAAGAAATGTGGTTCAAAACACAAAGCCGTAAAGCGATCAAAAAAGGGCGTAAACTCGTAGAATTATCCTCGAACTTGCGCCCTTTTGTATGTATATAGCTAACTATTTATAGTTATATGTTTAGAAATATAAGAGTTTAAAGCAGAAAGTTTACTTTGCTTTCTTACCAGAGCGTTGCTGCTCTTTGTGTGCAAGCTTCTCTTTTTTGCGTTGCTCGATAAGGTGAGCAGCTTCGCCGCCTACGTGGGTTTCGCCACGAGCATTCGACAGTTGAACTTGCTTTTCACGTTCACGGAAACGGGCTTTCTGCTCGTCGCTGTGCTTATCAATACACTTAGGGCAGCTTACGCCTTTCTCGAAGTGTTTAGAGGCTTTGTCTTCGTCAGTGATTGGCAGGCGACACGCGTTACACACATCGTAACCGCTCTTTTCTAGCTGGTGGTTTACTGCAACTCGACCATCAAATACGTAGCAGTCGCCTTCCCACATACTCTCTTCTTCAGGTACCTCTTCTAGGTACTTAAGAATGCCGCCTTCAAGGTGATAAACCTCATCAAAGCCTTGCTCTTTCATGTAGGCTGTTGATTTTTCGCAACGAATACCGCCAGTACAGAACATCGCAACTTTCTTGTGCTTCTTAGGATCAAGGTTGTCTTCAACGTACTGAGGGAACTCACGGAAGGTTTCTGTGTTTGGGTTTACGGCATTTTTGAAGGTGCCGATGTCCACTTCGTAGTCGTTACGAGTATCAACCAGAATCACATCAGGATCAGAGATCAATGCGTTCCACTCGTTTGGTTTCACGTAAGTGCCAACAACATGGCGTGGGTCGATGCCCTCAACGCCCATGGTTACGATCTCTTTCTTAAGCTTAACCTTGGTGCGATTGAATGGTTGTTCTTCGTTGAACGACTCTTTGTAAACAACATCAGCCAAGCGAGAATCTTGTTTGAACCATTGAAGAAGGGCGTCGATAGATTCGCGCTTACCTGCAACGGTACCGTTGATGCCTTCACTCGCAAGTAACAAAGTACCGCGGATTTGGTTGGCTTCTAACACGTCGGTTAGTGGCTGGCGAATTTCTTGGTAATCATCAAGTGCTACGAATTTATACAGAGCACATACAACATATTGAGACATGGTTTTTCCTTTCTGCGAGCTGGAACGTAAATCCAGAGCGGTTGCCTATTCAGATCAAAACTTAGTATTTCAACTCAGCTCAGTCTGTTGGCTTATTAAAATCAGCCGCAGTATAACCAAGGCGGTACGGGACAAAAACCAACCAAAGGTAGGGCTATTTAACGCCTTTTTTATTGTGGATTTATGGTTTGAGGAACGAAAAAGCCCTGCTGTACAAATACAGCAGGGCTTGGTGTTGAATCTGTCTTACTTAATCAGCGATTACGCTTGGTTAAGTACTTCCGCTAAGCGTTTCACCGCTTCAGTCAGCTCTTCTGGTTTAGCGTTAGTGAAGTTTAAGCGCAGTGCAGCTTTTGCTTCATCAGCCTTTGGATAAAATACTGGGCTTGGTACAACCGCCACACCATTCGATAATAGAGTTTTAGCCAATTCGAAGGTGTCGCACTCTGGGATCTCAACCCAAATGAACATCCCGCCATCGACGGCTTTTAACACGCAATCTGCAGGCAGTTGTTTCTCTAGCTCTGAGAACAGCACTTCATAACGAGACTTGTACAGGGTGCGAATGTTCTCCATGTGTACGCCAAAGTCTTCATGTTTTAGAAGACCAACAAGCAGTGCTTGCATGGGTACACTTGAGTGTAAGTCAGCGCCTTGCTTCACTTTGATCAGTGGTTCAAGGTAGCTGCGTTTACCTGTTACCGCGCCAATACGTAGACCTGGCGATGCAATCTTAGAGAATGAACGAAGAACGATAGAGTTATCAGGGCAGAACGAAGAAACCAACGGCAGCTCTGTGCCTGTGAAACGTAGCTCACGGTATGGCGCATCTTCAATGAATGCCACGTTGTATTTGATACACAGCTCAGCCACTTTTTGACGAGTTTCTGTTGCCCAGCACACACCGGTTGGGTTGTGAAAATCAGGCACCGCGTAGAACATTTTTGGCGCTTGCTGTGCAAAGCATGTTTCCAATTCATCTAGATTCGGCCCAAATTCGGTTTGAGACACGGTCGCAATGTTTGCTTGAACTATGCCAAACACCTGCATCGCACCTAAGTAGCTTGGTGCTTCCATCACAACCACATCACCTGGATCGACATACGCACGCGCAATCAAATCCAAACCTTGCTGAGAGCCAGTACAAATCATTACCGTGTGTGACTCTGGCAATTGGTAGCTTTGTGTTAGGTGGTCAAGCAACGGGCCGTAACCGGCAGTAGAGCCGTATTGGAAAACTTCAGGCATGTTCGCTAGGTTTTCTAGCGTTGGCTTCATTAAATCGATTGGGAATGTTTTCTCGTCCGGTAAACCGCCGGCCAATGAGATGACATTTGGATCACTTGCGGCTGCGAGGATCTCTCGAATGTATGAAGATTGAATCTGTTGTAATGACTGTGCGATTTCCATGTGTTGTGTCTCGTCGTTTATCGTTTTTATTCTATCGCTTGATATTACACGGCAATTGTAAAAACTAGCGTGTCCGTTTATGCTCTTAAACATGTCCATTTATGCTATTTAAACGATGTCACGTCAACACATATCGCGAATCAATGATGTCCTTTTCCATATTCACCAAGACATCAGTCAGCCTTTGTCTGCCAAAGAGTTATCTGAGATAGCGGCCTATTCAGAACAGCACTTTCATCGCACCTTTAAAAGCGTGGTCGGGGAGTCGTTGCATCAATATATCCGACGCACTCGAATGGAGTATGCAGCCAACCAATTGATGTTTGATACCAGCTCGTCAGTGGTCGAGATCGCCCATAAATGTGGCTTTAGCTCGGTGTCTTCGTTTAGTCGAGCATTTAAAGCGACCTTTAATATGTCTCCGGGCGAGTGGCGTAAACACGATTTACAAGTAGCAGAAAAACCCTATTTGAAAGATCCCGAAGTGGCGGCGGGCTATTTGAATGTGGCGCAGCGAGTATTGCCCGAACCCAAGATCGTTGAAGTGCCTGAACGCATGGCGGCCTATGTTCGACATACGGGTTATAACCGCTCTATTCGCAATGCGTGGTTGATATTGAAAGCGTGGGCGAATTCCGAACAGCGTGATTTTTCGAGCCAATTTGGTTTGCATCACTCAAACCCTGCTTGGGTTGAAATGGATCAGTGTCGTTATGTCGCGTGTATCGCGATTGATGAGCCGATTAAGTATCGTAGCGTAGTTAATCAGATGGTGATTCCGGGCGGCTTACACGCTGTGTTTCGACTAAATGGCCGCTATGGAGAACTGCTACCACAGATCAGTATGGTGTTAGAAAAGTGGCTACCCACATCTGGTTTCAAACAGCGCTCGACTCCCGCGTATGTGCATTATCATCAGAATCACTTCCTTAATAGTGATGAAATATTCGAGCTCGATTTCTACCTTCCCGTGAGCTTTTACTGAGCCTTTACTAGGTTAACCATTGAGTTGGCTCAGTAATTGGTTTTGTTGTGTTTTGTCGAGCGTGATTTTACTCATTTGTTGTGGCTAATTTGCTCGCTCAATGACAGAAAGGCCTCTTATGTTGATGGTGCGATAGGAGAGAAGCTTGTTGATAAACGACTCTAAGTAAATGATGACAACGTACGGATTAAACGATAGCATCCCGCTCTAATTGCAAATAGTTCTTAATATCACCCGATAGAATATGACCATTACCCACAAAGATTATCTGAAAATTGCCTTCCCTTTCATCATCTCAACGGTGACACAGCCTCTACTAGGTGCTGTGGATACCGCTGTTATCGGCCAACTTGGTATTGCTGAACTGATTGGCGGCGTGGCGATCGGCACCATCATTATGAACACCATGTATTGGTTGTTTGGTTTTTTCCGTGTCAGTACCACGGGCCAAAGTGCGATGGCACTGGGTAAGGGAAACCGCACTGATTTGGCGGGTAGCTTGATGCGTCCGTTTGTGCTGTCTGGTTTAGTGGGTTTGATCTTTATCTTGATACAACCACTCATCTGGCAAGGCGCAATGTGGGTGATAGAGCCTGAAGCCAATGTAGCCGAGCACGCGCATATCTACTTCAGTATTTTGATTTATGGCGCGCCTTTCGTGTTGCTTAACTACACCATTATTGGTTGGTTAATGGGACAGGCGAAAGCCAAAGACGTTCTTTATACACAAGTGTTTGGTAATGTGTTGAACATTGTCTTGGATGCGGTGTTTGTACTTTATTTCGATTTGGGTGTCGCAGGTGTGGCTTACGCAAGTTTGATTGCACAAGTTACCACCTTTGCGATTGGTGTGACCTTGGTGATGAAGACCAGCAATATTTCGATCTCTGAGTTCTTGCAAGGCTCGAAGATGACCAAGAAAGACCTATCGACAATCATCTCTTCGAATACCGATCTATTGCTTCGCACTATTTGTATCTTGGTGTTCTTCAACATGATGGCGCGTACTGGCTCTAAACTGGGTACCGATGTTCTAGCGGCTAACGCGATCTTGATGCAGGTGACCTTCATTGTCAGCTATATGTTTGATGGTATTGCCAACGCATCGAGTGTGTTTGCAGGTAAGGCGGTAGGACAGAAGAACCCTTCAATGCTTGATCGTGTTTTAAGGCTTAACTTCCAATGGACGGCAGGTTTCATTGCTGCGTTGACGCTTTTAACCCTGATATTCAAAGACATGATTGTTTTCTTGTTTACCGATATTCCAGCGCTGGTCACGCTGTACCAAGAGATGGCCCCGTGGCTGATTGTGTTCCCGCTAGTGGCTGGCTTTGGCTTAACGGTTTACGGCATCTTTACCGGAACGGGAACCACGCGTCCGGTTAGAGACTCAAGCATCGTGACTTTGTTGGTATTCTTAGCGGTACAGGCATTCACCGTCGATATTTGGGGTAATCATGGTTTGTGGTTGGCGTTTACTCTGTTCTATCTTGGGCGTATTGCGTTCCTGTATCCGTTCATCGCACAAGTTAAGCAGAAGTGTTACCCAGTCGAAGATACCGCTCATGGTGCCATTAACTAAGTAACCTAATCACCACCTGTAATATTTTATGAAAGCGCTTTACTATTTTTACACGATAAATTTAGTGAGTGCTTTTTTGTATCGGTAAAAATCACCTCGAAGGGTCAACACGCCCTAATGAAAATTGGTCAATCAAACAGCAAATAAAGTGCGATGCAGTTCAATGTTCTCTTTTCATCATGTCGGCTAAATGATAGAGTTGTTATGTTATAACATCTATATGTGAGTATCTGCGTGAACACCCCACTTTTGTCTGTTGACCACCTAACGATCAAAACCTCTTCGAGAACCCTTTTCCAAGATATCCACTTCGATGTTTATCGAGGTGAGCTGTTGGCGATCATGGGACCGTCAGGCATTGGTAAGTCGATGCTTTCACGTGCGATTGCGGGTTTTCTGCCAGAAACGGTCGAGGTTGAAGGTCATATTTCTCTGTCTGGTGAAGCGGTATGTGGTTTGCCTATGTTGCAAAGAACTGCCACACAGCGCCCCGCAGTTATCTTCCAAGATGCGCTTCAAGCTTTGAACCCTCTGGTTTCAATAGAAGGTCAACTCTGCCTTTCCTTGACGGGAACTCGCACTAAGCTTAAATCAAAAGAAAAAATTCAAATTACCGAGTTGCTGAATCAACTTGGTTTTCCTAATCCAGAAACCATCTTGCCGTTGTACCCGAGCCAAATTTCGGGTGGGCAACGCCAACGTGTGTGTATTGCGATTGGCTTGCTGAGTAACGCCGATATTATCATCGCCGATGAACCAACCAGTGCGTTAGATCCGGTGACAGAGCAAGAGATACTTAAGCTGATTCGACACAATGTTAAACAGCGTCAAATTGGTGGTTTACTCATCACCCATGACCTGCATAGCGCGTTGGCGTGTGACAAGCTGTTAGTCATCGATGATGGTGGTGTGGTGGCTTACGGTGCACCGAAACATGCACTTGAGTCGAGCTCTCACGCTTTCTGCTGTTCATTGAGAGACTTAATCGAATGAGCTCGACCTTATCACTAAACTCAGAAGCCTCGCCATTAATGCCAGAGACTGATTCAGAAACACAAACACCGATAGAGATTAAGTTCGACAATGTGAGTGTTCACTACTACTCCGTACCAAGTTGGTTGGGTGGTAAAGCGTTCAAAGCGCTACAGAACATAGACCTTAATGTTGAAGACAAAAGCCTAGCAATTGTTGGGCGTTCTGGTGCCGGTAAATCAACGTTAATTGAACTGCTATTTGGCCTTAAAGCGCCAACCGTTGGTCAAATAAACTTGTTCGGTTATTCGCTCCCAATTCGCGATAGCAAAGCGCAAGCAACGGTGTGTCGCTTGATTCAATTGGTGCCTCAAGAGCCCCACACTAGCCTCAACCCTTACTATACCGTTCGACAGATCTTAGCCGAACCTCTAAGTAACTTAGATGTTTCGGGTAATCATGAAGCCATCATTGAAGAGGCGCTTTCAGACGTTGGATTGCCTGCCAGCTTGCTCTTACTGAAACCTAATCAGCTTTCTACAGGTCAAGCTCAACGTGTGGCTATTGCTCGGGCTCTTGTCGTTAGACCCGCAGTGCTGGTGGCCGATGAACCTACTGCCAGCCTTGACCCAGTGAATCGCCAAAGGTTGTTGGACTTGGTTAATTCATTAAAAAAGAAGCGCGATATGCGCCTTATTTTGGTTACTCACGATTTAGGTGCCGCAAAAGCCCTTTGTGAAGAAATACTGGTACTCGACCATGGTGAAATGGTGGAGCACGGACCGACTGATCAAGTGATGAGTAAACCTGCTCATCCTGCGACTCAGATGCTGATCGAGTCTCAGCCTCTTTCGAAATCTACTTGTTAAACACAACCTTATTTATTAAAAAAATACAGCTACAGAGAAAAAATAATTATGCGTTTTAATTCAATCAAACTGGCTTGCACGCTTGCGTTGGCTCTGCCTTTGACGGGCTGTTTTGACTCTCAACCAGGGTCTAGCGATGCCGTAGTAAAATCTGAAATTCGAGTTGCGATGATGCAACCACCAAGAACGGGTTTATCGCCACTTTCTGATGACGCTTTTAAGTTATCTCGTTGGAGCACAGCAGAAACTCTGGTTAACCTGAGCCCAACCTCAGAAGCAGAACCTATGCTAGCAACGGATTGGAAACATCTTGATCCTCTGACTTGGCAGTTCACGATTCGCCAAGGCGTTAAATTCCATGATGGTTCGACATTAACGGCAAACTCTGTAGTGAACTCTCTACAAAAAGCGCTTGAAGCAGCACCTAAGCCGCGCATCCTAGATGGCGTAGAGCTAGAAGTGAAAGCAATGGACAACTACCGCGTAGAGATCAAAACCAGCTTTGATGACCCTCTTCTACCAAGCCGTTTATCAAGCCCTCAATTAGCGATCCTAGCAGCAAGTGCTTATCAAGAAGATGGTCGTGTTAGTCCAATTGGCGCAGGTACTGGCCCGTTTGAGCTGACTGAAATCAACGGCACAACCAGCGCGAAACTGAAACGTTTTGACGGCTACTGGGGTCAAAAAGCGCAAGTAGAATCTGTAATTGCAGAATACGTTCCTAATGGTTTTGCTCGTGCTGCAGCACTGAGAACCGGCACGGCTGACGTCGTTGAAGCAGTGCCCGTTTCACAAATCGCGACCATTGATCCGAACCTACTTTATGAAGTGGCGATGCCTCGTACCAATACGCTTTACCTAAACAACAAGTCAGGCGTATTCAGCGATATTAACTTGCGTAAGGTTGCGGCGGCTGCGGTGGACCGAGAGCAAATCGTGAATACCGTTTATGAGAACCACGCGGATATTGCACAAGGTCTATTAGGTCCTGCACTTGCTTGGGCTGAACCAATTCGACCTGAAGGTCAGGCAGTTGACAAAACGCTAAAAGCGAACGGCGAAAGCATTGTTATCGGTACCTTTACCGACCGTGCAGAGCTTCCAGAAGTGGCAGCGCTACTGAAGCAACAACTTGAAGCGGCTGGTTTCAAGGTTGAGCTGGATATTCGTGAATACGCTCAGATCGAGAACGATGCGCTATCTGGTAAGTTCGACGCGTTTATCCTTTCTCGTGCAACGGTTCTAGATTCGGGTGACCCAGTGGCTTACATGATGAGCGACTTTGGTTGTAAGGGTTCATTCAACCTTGGCCAGTTCTGTTCTCAAGAGGTAGATAAAGCACTGAATCACGCTGACCTACAACCGCTAGGTGCGCTGCGTCAGCAAGCGATCATCGAAGCTGAACAAAAAATCCTTAACGATTTCGCGGCTATCCCGCTGCTTCACGAACGTGTGATTCAAGGTGAAAGTGAGCGTGTAAGCAATGTCGTTCGTGACCCAAGTGAACGTCGCTTGGTTGATCAAACGACACAAGTTAACCCGGCAACACAGGCTAACTAAATAAATGTTATCTGCTGAGACTCTGCGTCGAACTCTATTTATCTTGACGCCTTGGCTATCAAGAATCGCCTCACTGATTGTGGTGGTGATTCTTGTTGGTTTGATGCCTGACATTGCAGGCATCGATCCAAGCCAATCTATTCTGCGGGCTAGGGCGGGGCAACAACACCTGCTTACGCCTGAAGCTTTAGCGGCGGTACGCGCTGATCTTCAGCTTGACCGTTCAGCTATTGAGCGCCTGCTCGACTGGGTAGGAAGTGCTTTTTCAGGTGATCTAGGTGAATCATGGATTGATGGTTCTTCGGTTGCACTAGGTATTCAAAAAACAGCGTCTACATCTCTGTTTTTGATGTCTAGCGCACTGGTGATGACTTTCGTGCTGTGCGGTGCAGGCTTACTTGCCACCTTGCGTAGCTGGAAGAAGGGCAAGCTGGGGCAGAGTTACAGCAGTTTAAGCACCGTATTAATATCCTTGCCAGAGTACGTGGTGGCCTCGGTATTAATACTGGTGTTCTCTATCTGGTTAGGTTGGCTGCCGCCGTATGGTTGGCAAAGTTGGCAAGACATATGGCTACCGAGTTTAGCGCTCGCACTGCCTGCTAGTGGCCTATTTAGCCGCCTACTCAGAGACAGTTTACAACGCGTTTTAAATGAACCTTGGGTGATCACTTGGCTCAGTGCCAACGTTCACTCCAACCAAATTATTCGTTTTGCGCTGAAAAGAGCGCTGAGCAGCCTGATCCCACAAATAGCGATGATCGTGATTGGTTTGACTGGTGGCGCGGTCGCGGTTGAGCTTATCTTCTCGATTCCGGGTATCGGGCGCATGATTCTAGGCGCAGCTAAGGCGCAAGACTTGCCAACGCTGCAAGGCGGCTTATTGGTGTTGCTGCTATTTTCAATTGCCGTGAGCAGCATGAGCTTGTTTGTTCAGCAATTGATTCTTGGCCACAGCCTGAAAAGCGGTAAGCTCATCAGTAGCCACTCTTCGTTTCGTTTTACCCAGAACCGCGCAAAGCGTGTCACTGCTTTTGCGATCTTCTCGTTCCTAATTACTATCGTAGTTTGGGCAGCATTTCGTGACCCATATACCAGTCAATTTGCTCGCTTAGCGGATCCAAGTTGGCAAGCTCCATTGGGCGCAGATGGCATTGGTCGAGACCTACTGGCGAGAATTGGTTCTGGTATGATTGCGACCTTCCAAGCCGGCATATTGGCAACGTTCTTGAGCTTGGTGACGGGCATCATCATGGGTTTCAACACCCGCTTTAGCCAAGGCCTTATCGAGATCACTAAGGGTATCCCATACATCATTGCAGGCTTGCTTGTTGCAGGCTTAACGGGGATGAATCCGAACAGCGCATTAATCGCGATTGTATTGGTGTCGTGGGCGCCGCTAGCTGCACACTGCTCAAGCTTGATCGTAGAAGCCAAGGCTCAACCTTATACACACCTCGCGCCACTATGGGGCACCAGTAAGCTTAGAATCTTCCGTTTCTACTTGCTTCCGTATGTGTTGCCACCGTTGTTAAGACACGCGATGTTGAGGCTACCGGTTATCACTCTAAGTCTGACCTCGCTGAGCTTCATCGGATTAGGGGCAAAGCCACCAACACCTGAATGGGGTTTGATGATCGCAGAGAACCTTCCATACATTGAGCGCGCGCCATTAGCAGTCATGGGGCCAATTGTTGGGCTGATCTTGTTGGGTGCAGCCATTAACTTGATGTTTGATGACTAACGTAAAGATCCGGTCGCTGAGGTTTCTAAATTGACGATCCGATTGGGTATTCGATTTAGCATTTATGTTGTAACCTTAGCCCTGCTTTTTAGAGACGCTTTTTGATCGGCTCGAAAGTTAAACAGGCCCTAGTTAAGTGTAAAGGATTCAACATGTATCTCGTTTTGTATTGCCACAATATTGGTATGACCGACTTTTCTTTCTTTGAGACGGAAGATTTCGATAAGGAAGATGGCTATATCGTGCGAGGCAAATGGCCGAACGAGAAAGCGTTCCGTGATTACTTAACCAAAGAGTTTGGTGACATGAACGAGTTCCAAGTGATCGACTTAATCGCCAAAGGCGCAGAAGCAGAACACTACTCGCCAGAAGAGTTGGTGCGCTTAGCTCAGTAGCCGCTAGCTCAGCAATATCTAGCTCGGTAATACGTTTAAATCGAATAAACAAATGGCAGCCTGATTGGGCTGCCATTTTTCGTTTTAAGCTAGAGCACGTTGCTCGCAGTATGAGTGGATCTACTGCGCCACTTCGTCCACCAAGTACAAGATTGATTGATACGGAATGCCACTGTGGTGTGATAAACCGATCTCACAGGTTCGGCTGTTACTAAAGCCACGAGTGCAGTTGCTCGGCACTTGTTCCTTGAGTGGGTGTACCGCCGCCTCATTCAGCTCTGGTGTAGTGAAGCCTTTGTCACCTGCCCAACCACAACATTGAATATGCTCTGGAACAATCACCTCTTCGGTACACGCTTTAGCAAGGTTTAACATCGCGCCTTCTAAGCCCATTCGACGAGAGCTACACGTGACATGCAGCATCACGGTTTCTTGTAGCGGCTCAAGCGTCAGATGTTCAAGCAAATATTGATTCACAAACCTTGTTGGCTCTAACACCTCTAATGGCTTGGTGAACTGTTCAATACTGCGTTTAGCACATGGGCTGGTATCCATCAATATTGGGTATTCACCCTGACGACTGGCTTGCCATAGCACTTCTTCCAACTGCTGAGCCTTCGACTGTGCTAAGTCGGTCATTCCTTTGCTGTCGTAAGGCATACCACAGCATTGGTCATCTAGCTTCTTCGGAAGAATCACCTCAAATCCCGCTTTGTTGAGCAAAGACATGGTCACTTCAGTTAGAGGACGTTGGTCGCCCGCATCGCTTTGTTGCCCCATGGTTCGACTTGCACAGGAAGGGAGGTAAACCACCTTCTTATGATTGCTTGAAGATTCTGCCGTCACGGGTGATGAGGCAAGCGAGTGACTATTGGATTGCGGCATCTCTGGCATCCAAACTGGTGTCGCGCCTTTGGTTATTGAGCGCAAGCCATTGGTGAGCTTACCAACTGTATTTGCGCCTAGAACCTTATTCGCAACTTGATTAGTTTTGAGGCCAGCCTTGGTCAGCTTGGTGGTGGTTGAGAAGTGCTCCGCTGTCCACTTAGCAATTGGTGTGAACTTCTCATATTTGGCGATACGAAGCTTCTTCACTAAATCGCCAGTGTTGATGCCCACGGGGCAACGCTCCGCACATAGGCCTGTTGCAGCGCAAGTATCAATGCCTTGGTATTCAAAAGTCTTCTCTAGCTCGCTGGCTTCTATCTCTTCGCCTGCTGCTCGGCGGCGTTGTAGCTCGCGATATAAAACAATACGTTGGCGAGGTGATAAAGTCAGCGTGCGAGAAGGGCAAACAGGTTCACAGAAGCCACACTCAATACAGCGGTCGACTAGATCATCGGCAGCAGGCATCGGCTTCAGGTCTGTGATGTGGGAGTTTGGATTGTCGTTGATGATAACGCCAGGGTTGAGCAGTCTTTCTGGGTCAAACAGTGCTTTGATCTGTTGCATTAAGGCGTAGCCATCTTTGCCCCATTCCAATTCCACATAAGGCGCCATGTTGCGGCCAGTACCATGCTCTGCTTTCAGAGAACCTTGGTATTTCACTGCAACCAGTTCGGCAACGTCATCCATGAAACCGCCGTAGCGATCGATTTCTGTTTGGCTGTCGAAGCCTTGAGTAAATACAAAGTGCAGGTTGCCTTCGAGGGCGTGGCCGAAAATGATCGCTTCGCTGTAGTCGTATTTATCGAACAACTCTTGCAGCTCTCGAATACCGTTAGCCAGGTTTTCAACAGGGAAAGCCACGTCTTCGATGATAACGGTTGTGCCAACTTCACGAACGGCCCCAACTGCTGGGAACATGCCTTTTCGAATGCCCCACAGGGTTGCAACAGTCTTTGGATCGGACGTAAAAGGGACCGATTCAACAATCGTGTAATCAGCCAATGCATCCAAAATTGATTTACATTGTAAATCTAAGTCCTGCTGGGAGCTGGCGTGTGATTCCACCAAAATAGCCGCCGCTTCTAAATCTAGGTTTGGCATAAACGCAGGCATACCCGGTTTATCCGCGACAGAACGTAGCGCCCTGCCGTCCATCAACTCAACGGCTGCAACCGGAGTTTTGGATAATGTAGTTACGGCTTTACTTGCTTGCTCGATGTCGGCAAACACCAATAGCGCTGAAGCTTTGTTCGGGTGTTCAATCACCGTGTTGTAAGTGATCTCGGCTATGAAGCCTAGTGTGCCTTCTGAGCCAATCATCAGGTGTTTTATGATCTCAATTGGATCGTGGTAATCGACCAATGCATTGAGCGCGTAGCCGGTGGTGTTTTTAAGACGGTACTTGTGGCGGATTCTGTCTGCCAGTTCTTGATTTGAAGCTGTTTGTTTATGTAACTCAACAATGCCTTCAAACAGTTCTTTATGTGATTGCTTGAATGCCTCAACGCTTGCGTTATCAGCCGTATCAAGCAGGGAGCCATCACTCAATACGATTTTCATGCTCTCAACGGTGCGGTATGAGTTTTGCGCGGTACCACAACACATACCACTGGCATTATTCGCTGCAATACCACCGATTTTACAGGTATTGATAGAGGCTGGATCTGGGCCGATTTTACGTTGGAAAGGGGCAAGGTATTTGTTGGCATCAGCACCAATCACACCCGGTTGAAGGATGATCTGATTGCCGTTGTCGACGATTTCGTGGCCACGCCAGTCATCAGTCAATGTGATGAGCACCGAGTCTGAAACCGCTTGCCCTGAAAGGCTGGTGCCCGCGGCGCGAAAGGTAAAATGAATCCCCAGTTCGCGACAGCTTTGAATAGTGAATATCACTTCATCTAAGTTTTTCAGCCTTAGAACCATTTTCGGTACCAAGCGATAGAAACTCGCATCGGTGCCGTAAGCCAAGCGCTTTGCCTCTTGTGTGACAATGCGTTCTGTTTCTATTCTTTGAGCCAGTATCGCTTCAAGCTGCTTATAAGCTTGTGGATCTACTACTCGCTCATGGGATGTGTTTGTCTCCATCTTTGCTTCCTTGTGCTTCTTATTTGGCACTGATTTGCTTTTTTTTTTTTATTTTATTTTCCAGTGCTTAAACGGTGTCACAACGGCAGTGGAATTGCTGTGACACCGATTGAACTTCAGTCTAAGTAGACCAAAGCATTAGTCTGAACCTAAATCAGAATCGTGGCCGCTTAATCTAGCCCCACCAAAGATTCACGAGTTAAGTCTTTGATTGTCTTGGCGCCTGTTAATGTCATGGCAACGCGCATCTCTTTGTCGTAAAGGTCGAGTAGCTTCTCAACGCCGGCTTGTCCTTGCGCTGCTAATGCGTAAACGAAAGAACGGCCAAGCAAGGTGCAGTCTGCGCCCAATGCCATCATTCGAACCACATCCAAGCCAGTACGAATGCCAGAGTCGACCAGAATTTTGGTGTCGCCTTTAACTGCATCAGCAATCGAAGGCAGCGCTTTGGCACTTGATAGAACGCCGTCAAGCTGGCGGCCGCCGTGGTTTGAAACCACAATGCCGTCTGCGCCAAATCTCACCGCATCCTTTGCATCTTCTTCATCAAGAATGCCCTTGATGACCATTGGACCGTCCCAGAAATCACGAATCCACTCTAGATCTTTCCATGAAATCGACGGGTCGAAGTTATCACCTAACCAACCGATGTAGTCTTCCAGCTTGGTAGGAGAGCCACGATAAGTAGAGATGTTGCCTAGGTCGTGTGGTTTACCCAGTAAGCCGACATCAACTGCCCAGCTAGGATGACGCATAGATTGGAATACGCGGCGTACTGCTGCATTTGGACCACTCATTCCTGAGTGCATGTCACGGTAGCGAGCGCCGGGTACGGGCATATCCACGGTGAAGACCAATGTTGTGACGCCAGCGGCTTTAGCGCGTTCAAGAACGTTCTTCATGAAGCCACGGTCTTTTAACACGTAAAGTTGGAACCACATTGGGCGTTCAATCTTAGGTGCAACTTCTTCAATCGGACATACCGACACGGTCGACATGGTAAAAGGGATGCCTTTGTTGTCGGCGGCTTTTGCTGCTTGTACTTCACCGCGTCTTGCGTACATACCCGTTAAACCAACAGGCGCCAGTGCGATTGGCATCGCTAGCTTCTCGCCAAATAGTTCGGTTTCCAAATTTAGGTCCGACATGTCGTTGAGTACGCGTTGTTTTAGCGCAATCTCAGCTAGGTCAGCCGTGTTGCGACGTAGGGTATGTTCTCCGTAAGAGCCACCATCAATGTAGTGGAAAAGAAACGGTGGTAATTTCGCTTTTGCTGCGGCGCGGTAATCAGTCGATGCGGATATGATCATAATTTCAGTCCTAAATTCTTGGGATGTTGCTCTTCTTTGAGAGCTTGGTTTGGGCTGCTTTAATTCGGGAAAATGGCGTTAATACCCATGGGTGTTGATGTGCTCTAGTATCCATCCCGGAACTCATCAACTGTCTTATTAGACGGTGTCGCTGTCGGGGAATTGAGTATTAACGCCAAGTGCTTTTGAACGACTTATGGTTTACATAAGTGCGTCGGTCATTTTGAATCCGTAGATAACCACTAGGCCGATGATGCCTGTCATCACCAAGTAGTAGAACGTTGGAATGATTGTCTTACGTAGGGTTGCACCTTCGCGTCCTAGCAAACCAACAGTTGCTGATGCCGCTACCACGTTGTGAATCGCAATCATGTTACCTGCTGCTGCACCAACGGCTTGTAGAGCAACAACCACCGCACTAGAGATAGTCAGAGTCTGCGCTACTTCGAATTGGAACTGGCTGAACATCATGTTTGAAACTGTGTTCGAACCTGCAATGAAGGCACCTAATGCACCAACCGTTGCACTCAATGCTGGGAATGCGCTACCAACGAGGTCAGCTGCGAAGTTTGCCGTGGTTACGGGCATACTTGCTAAATCTGCGCCGTTCACACCAGAGTTAATGAAGATACGAACCATTGGGATGGTGAACACCAACACAAAGCCTGCGCCAATCAGAGTCTTGCTCGATTCACCGAAGGCTTTAGCCAGTGGCGTTGCGCTGCGAGATTGCATGAGAACAGCAACCAGCGCGACGAAGACCAAGATACCGCCCGGTAGATACAGAGGCTGAATCGCAGTGCTCACACCGGTTTCACCAAGGATGTTGCTGAACGATAGGCTAACGCTCTTCAGTAGGCCTTTGAATTCAGGGCTCACGCGGCTCGCAACCAAGGTCACCGCTAGCAGCACGTATGGTGCCCATGCCATCGCCATGCTCATCTTCTTATGGCCTTGATTGTTGTCGTCAAGGTCGATTTTCAGAGAACCTAGCCATTCTGCAGGCCACTTGTCTTCGCTCTCAAAATCCCATTTTGATTTTGGTACGAGGAAGCCACGTTTTGCTGCAGTAACCACAATCGCAAGGCCAACCAAACCACCAATCAGTGATGGGAATTCAGCGCCTAGGAAAACACCTGTTAGTGCGTAAGGAATAGTGAAAGCAGCACCTGCGAACAGTGCGAACGGCAGGATATCTAAACCTTCAGTCCAGCTTTTGTTCTTACCGAAGAAGCGAGTCAGCATCATTGCCATCAATACAGGCATCATCACACCAACAGAAGCATGAATTAGCGCAACGCTTGACGTGATTTGTTGTAGATAAGCATCCCATGTTGAGCCATGAGCAATCAGGCTTTCACCGATGTTGTGCGTGTCCAATCCTTTGTTCACACCAACGATGATAGGTGTACCAACCGCGCCGAATGACACTGGCGTAGATTGGATCATCATGCCCATCAGTACCGCAGCCAGCGCAGGGAAGCCGATAGCAACCAGCAGTGGTGCAGCGATGGCAGCTGGTGTGCCGAAGCCAGATGCGCCCTCAATGAATGAACCGAAACACCAAGCAATGATGATTGCTTGAACACGACGGTCAGCGGATATATCAGTGAATCCGTTGCGGATGGTGGTGATAGCTCCGGTGTGTTTCAAAGTGTTTAATAAGAAGATGGCGCCGAACACAATCCAGAGAACCGACACTGTAATGCCGAAGCCTTGGAATACAGAAGCCAGCACGCGAGTGCCAGACATGTCCCAAGCAAGTAGGGCGATAGCAACGGTTAAGGCAAATGCCACAGGCATCGCTTTTTTTGCAGGCCAGTTAAGGCCAACCAGCAGAATCGCTGCAACAACTATTGGTGAAAATGCCAATAGGGCTAGTAGAGTTTCACTCATGGGTACTTCCTCGTACTGTTTTCAAACGTTCATGTTTGAAGTAAAGATCACGTTATGGTTTGTCATTATTTGAATCGCTTTGGCCTCTAAACGGGAACCTTCTTTAGGCGAATCTTGTAATTGGAATGACTGTTTTTGTAATTGTTTTGTTAATTTGGCGTGAATTTACCCCTTTATTTTTTATTGATATAGGGAAATAATGAAAATAATTAATTCCAAAATTGGCATAATCAGATGCGAGCAGACGATTTGATCCTGTTTTCACAGGTGGTAGAACTAGGCAGCTTCAGTAAGGTGGCAGAGCAAAATAACCTTACAAATTCGGTAGTTAGTAAGAGAATTGCGCGTTTAGAGGAAGAGATTGGCGTGCAATTATTATATCGAACCACGCGTAAATTGACCTTGACTGAGGCGGGCAAGGCAATGTTACACGGGGCCAAAAATGTGAAGCAGGCAGCTCAAGAGGCTATGGACGCAGTTTCAGGCTTTGGTGAAAATGTCAGTGGTCATATCAAAATGTCAGTGCCTACTATCTCCGGAGATTTGATTCTCGCAGACGCTGTGGCCGAGTTTTGTAATATGCACCCAGGTTTAACGGTCGATATGTCTCTGAATAATCGCTTTGTCGACTTGGTTGAGGATGGTCTCGATTTGGTGATTCGAACCGGCTACTTGGAAGATTCAAGCCTCATTGCTCGTCATATATTGGATTCACAATGGGTGGTGTGCGCTTCGCCGTCTTATATCGCTAAGAACGGTAAGCCGATGCTACCTAAAGACTTAGTGCAACATAACTGTCTGCAATACGCGTATCAAACAACGGGTGCCAGTGAATGGCAGTTCCTGCATAGTAAAGACGGATGTACTGACAACGACAAATACATAGTGCGTGTCTCGGGTTCATTTTCTACCGATAACGCCACGGCACTTCGTAAAGCTGCGTTGGGCGGCCATGGTGTGGCGTACGTGCCACGTTGTCTGGTGTATCATGATATTCGCAACGGCCAGCTGGTGGACATCTTCCCTGATTTAGTCGGTAAAAAGCTGGGTATTTATGCGGTGTACCCCTTTACGCGCCAGCCACCGAACAAGATTAAGTTATTGATTGAACACATCAGAACCCGTTACCTGACGATTTCACATTATTTTTAATAAGGATCACGATGAGCTATCTAAAAGAGTATCCAGTCACCAACAAACAGATCGTCAGCGATGACTATTTTGGCCAGATAATCGAAGACCCGTATCGTTGGTTAGAAGATGATAGAAGTGACGAGACCGCGCAGTGGGTAGCGAGTCAAAATGAGGTCACGTTTGATTACCTTGCTCAAATTCCGTATCGCGCTGAACTGCGAGAGCGATTGGCGAAAGCGCAAGACTACAAAAAGAGCTCGCAGCCGTTTGTGCGAGGTGATTACACCTATTTCTATAAGAACGATGGCCTGCAGAATCACAGTATTCTCTATCGTCAGAAAGAGGGGCAGCAGGTTGAAGTCTTCTTAGACCCGAATACCTTCTCGGAAGACGGCACCACATCTCTAGGCTCGGTGTCGTTTTCTAAAGACTACAGCTTAGTGGCGTACAGCATTTCTGAAGGTGGTAGCGACTGGCGCAAGATCTTCGTTATTGATACCGAGACTAAACAGCAGCTTGAAGCCGAAATCACTGACGCTAAATTTACTGGTATTTCTTGGTTGGGTAATCGCGGCTTTTATTACTCTAGCTATGACAAGCCAGACGGCAGTGAACTCTCTGCTCGTACTGAGCAACACAAGCTGTACTTCCATGAGTTGGGTACAGAGCAAGCTAGTGACAAGGTAATCTTTGGTGAGAGCAACGCTGAACAACACCGTTATGTGTCGGGCTACACCACGGAAGACGATCGTTACCTAATTATTCTTGGGAAAGAATCGACATCAGGTAACAGACTGTTCTATATCGATTTAGATTCAGAGGCGCAATCGTTGAACACGCTGATTGACCATGTTGATAGCGACACTTACCTCATCGATAACCAAGACCAAGTCTTCATCTTATACACCAACTTAGAAGCACCCAATGGCAAGGTGGTGAGCTTTGATACTCGCGATGGAAAGTGGCTTGATATCATCCCTGAGAAGCCACAGCCACTGGACATCAGCACTGGTGGTGGTTACTTGTTTGCGCACTACATGGTGGATGTGGTGTCTAAAATCGATCAGCTGGATTACCAAGGTAACTTAGTTCGAGAACTTCACATGCCTGGGCTGGGAACGGCCAGTGGCTTAGGTGGTAAAAAAGAGCAAACCCAGCTTTATTACACCTTTACCAACTATGTCACGCCACCAACGATTTTCTCATTCGATGTCGAAACTGGCAGTTCAGAAATCTATCAGCGCTCTGAGTCTCCGTTTGAATCGGACAAGTTCGAGTCTAAACAGGTCTTCTATACCTCAAAAGATGGTACACAGGTTCCGATGCTTATCTCTTACAAAAAGGGATTAAAACTAGACGGTAGTAACCCAACCATGTTGTACGCCTATGGCGGTTTTAATGTCAGTCTGACGCCTTCTTTCTCAGGTACGGTAGGCAGCTGGCTAGAACTTGGTGGTGTGTATGCAGTGCCTAACTTGCGTGGCGGCGGTGAATACGGTAAGGCGTGGCACAAAGCTGGGACTCAGCAGCAAAAGCAGAATGTGTTTGACGACTTCATTGCTGCTGCGGAGTTCTTAATCGCAGAAAACTACACCAGTAGCGACAAGCTAGCGATTCGTGGTGGGTCTAATGGTGGCTTGCTGGTGGGGGCATGCATGACACAAAGGCCTGAGCTGTTCCAAGTGGCTTTGCCTGCGGTTGGTGTGTTGGACATGTTGCGTTACCACACATTCACGTCTGGTGAAGGCTGGGCGTACGACTACGGCACATCAGCACAAAACAAAGAGATGTTTGAATACTTACTTGGCTATTCTCCCGTTCACAATGTGGTGCGTGGCGTTGATTATCCGGCGACTCTTGTTACGACCGCTGATCACGATGACCGTGTGGTACCTGCCCACTCTTATAAGTTCATTGCAGAGCTGCAAGACAAGCATGAAGGTGGTGCGCCTGTGATGGTTCGTATTGATGTTAATGCAGGGCATGGCGCCGGAATGCCGCTCAGCAAAGCGATCGATCTCACAGCCGATATCTACGCATTTACTCTGTTCAATATGGGGATTGAGTCTCTAGATTCACTTTAGCGAATGCTTGATTCTAGATAACGGGCTATTTTACTCAGACCAAAAAGCCTCAAATCTGCCTTAGATTGAGGCTTTTCATATATATGAAAACCAATCAAAACTGCACCATATTTCCTTCACTTTCACACACTGTTTTCCGTGATAGCCGCCACCATTACTGATGAAATGAAAGCGATTTCAAGCTGATATTTCACGCAATGTTAATCCTAACCTGTTGATCTTAAATTAGTAGTTTTCGTCATGGATATTCTAAAAGTTTCATGGCATTTAGGCTGATTTATCAGTGTGAACAGCGACCAACTTTTCAACGCTTTCATTGCTTAATATTTCCCTGTTCGATGAAAACTCAAAAAAATAATAGGGAATTACAATGCAAAAATTTAAGCTTTTGCCAATAACAGTCGCAGTGGCGGCGTCGCTTGCTTCACTCTCTTCTTTTGCTGCTGATACTGATATCGAAGCATTAGAAAAACGAATTCAAGAGTTAGAATCTAAAGTTGTGGATATTGATTATGTTAACGATCAACAGCCCGCTGTCCTAACTGCAGAAACTAAGGTGCCAGAAGGCATCGTCTTCTCTGGTTATGCTCGTTACGGCGCTCACTACAAGAGCGGTGATGAGCGTTACGTAGACATCGGTTCAACTGGTCGCTCTGTTGGTCGCTTGGGTAACGAAGCCAACGGTGGTGAGGTTCAGTTAGCTAAGCTTTTCCAAGCTGACAACGGCGCTATCTGGGACATCGTATTCATGGCTGACCACTGGGAAGCAGACGCTTGGGCTGATGACGGCGGCCTGAGCATGAAAAAAATGTACGCAGGTGTAACCAATGTATTTGAAAGCCAGCCTGAGCTGTACATGTGGGCTGGTCGTGACTTCCATCAACGTCCGCAACAAGGTTTGAACGATTACTTCTGGATGACACATGATGGTCAAGGCGCTGGTTTTAACAACCTAGATTTCGGCGGTGCCAAGCTAGACATGGGCTTTGTTGGCCAAGTGAAAGGCGGCCTCGTAAATGACAATGGTAAATACGCAATTACTTCTAAGTTGCACTCTATTAATGCGGGTATCGGCCAACTAGACCTATATGCGAACTATGGCTTTGCTTCAGATGAAGCAGATGTAGTAGGTGAGCCAAAGGTCAGTGATGAAACAGCATACCTAGTAGGTGCAACTTTAGGGCTGGGTGAGTCTAACAAGTTGATTGTTAAGTATGGTGACGGTGCGGATGACTCTGTGTTTGACCTCGCTGGCGACAAGACTGTCTTTTACGCGAGTGTTGAAGGTAATTATGCTGTCAGTGAGCAGTTCATCATAGATTACCTTGTTTCTTACAAAGACATTTCAGGTGATGACTACGAAGATGCAGACACCGGTAGAAATTTAGACAAAAGTGAATACGCGGGTATCGTTCGTCCACAATACCAATGGGATGATGTTCACTCTACATGGTTAGAAGCTGGCTACGGTATGGTTGATTACGATGACGGCGGTGAAGAGAACGCGTGGAAAGTCACTCTGTCTCAGAACGTTTCTCTAGGTGGCTTACCTTGGAGTCGTCCAATGCTTCGCTTCTACACAACTGTGGGTGATGTAGAGACAAAAGGCGCTCCAAAAGACAATGGTAATGTAGATACATTGTCATTCGGTGCGATGTTTGAAGCTTGGTGGTAATCACAAGCTAGCAACAGCAGCTCTTTGAATTAGGCATATTTTCAAAGAGCCTGTGTTTAAAAGTAGTAAAGACTGTCCATTTTAGCCCTAAAGGCAGATTAATTAGGGCACGTTTCAATTAACTCCATTCTTGGGCACATTCTTTGTGCCCTTTTTTTCGTCTTGAATATCTGTTGTATCATTTTGGATTGCCTCTCCCTCTGCTCTCCATGACATCTTCAATACCTCGTTTCATATTATTTTAATCTATCTCGCGTACCCTGCTTTATCCCTAGTAATTGTAATGGCTAACTCACGTCGTAGCCTTTGCATATCAATAGCCTAGATGGTGGAAAATACTCGATACCCATCGTATTTGATACGCCAATAGGTGTGTTGAAACCCCTTCACGGAACTAAGGCTTTTAACAAAACTGACTCACGATGGATTCATGATTTCATGAAACAGTTTCATGGTGTGAAGGTAATCTGTAAGCGCTTTCATGATTTCCACAACTGGCCTTTTTACCTCCAACTTTAGTGTGATGACACTCACTTCAACCAAGACGCCTTTCTTTAATAATCGTTTTGTAAGCGGTTACAAGCTAATGAAGTATCGAGGTTCGAGTGGCGACAATTAAACACGTATCAGAACATGCAGGTGTGTCTCAGGCGACAGTGTCTAGGGTTATTAATGGCACTAGCAGAGTCAGTCATGACAAGAAATTAAAGGTTGAAAAAGCGATCAAGGAGCTGGGTTATCGCCCGAACTCTATCGCTCAAGCCTTAGCTTCAAGTCGTACTGGTAGTGTGGGCGTTGTTGTTCCAGAACTGGGCGGCTCTTTCTATTCAGGCATTTTGCATTGTATAGAAGAGAACCTACGCCGCTTTGGTTACCACGCTGTGGTTACAGCGGGTTCGAATACTGAGCAAGGACAACGTGAGTCTGTGGAGTTTCTGTTGGGGCGTCGTGTTGATGCTTTGATTCTTCATACTCAACTGCTCAGTGATGATTATTTAATTGAATTGGAAGAACAGGGGACCCCTGTGGTTTTAATTAACCGCTTCATCCCAGAAATGGCGATGAGTTGCATTGATATTGATAACGAAGTCGGGGGGCTACTCGCTACTCAATATCTTTTGCAAAAGGGACATACAGATATCGCGTGTATTACCGGGCCTTTAGATAAAGCAGATGCTAGGGGGCGTTTGCAGGGGTATCGAAAGGCCTTGGAAGAAGCGGGTGTGCCATACGATGAAGCCTTAGTCTCGGAAGCGGGTTTTACTGAAGAGACGGGCATCAGCGCTATGAAAAAGCTGATGAATCGTAAGTGTCATTTCACAGCAGTATTTGCTTCGAATGATCACATGGCATTCGGCGCCTTTGAGGTGCTGCATCAAGAGGGACTGTCAGTTCCGAAAGATGTATCACTGGTGGGCTTCGATAACACCATCTTCGCGCGTTATCTGACCCCTAGTTTGACCACCATTAATTTCCCTATTGAAGAGATGAGCGTTGAAGCAGTACAGCTCACTCTACAGAAGCTAAAAAAAATCAAACATGACGTGAACTTTAAATTGCTGCCGACGTTGGTCACTAGAAACTCGGTATCGGATTTACCAGTTACCCTATAAAAATATTAAGGATAGAACATGAAATTTAAGACCTTGGCGCTTTCATGCGCGGTTGCTTTAGGATTAGGTACAACAGCTGTGAATGCCGCTGACAAAGAGATTCGTTTCGACGGCTTCCCTGATTTCGATAGCAGCTTGAAGGTGTTACTGCCTGATTTCGAAAAGAAGACAGGGATTAAAGTTGATTACCTTATGAACAACCATGGTGACCACCACACGAAACTGACAACGAACCTTGCAACGGGTTCTGGTGCAGGTGATGTGATTGTTGTCGACGTTGAGAAAATTGGTCCATTCGTTGGCTCTGGTGGTCTAGTTAACCTGTCTGAAAACTACGGTGCAGATAAATACGAAGAACGATTCGCACCTTACGCATGGGCACAAGGCAAAGGCGCTGATGGCGATATGTACGGCATTCCTGTCGACCTAGGTCCAGGTGTTATGTACTACCGTACCGACGTATTCGAAAAAGCGGGCATTGATGTAGAAGAAGCAATCAAAGATTGGGATTCATACATTGCTGCTGGTGAAAAACTGAAAGAGCAAAACGTACAACTTATTGCTTCAGCAGCCGACGTAGCACAAGCAATTATCTTCACGACGGTTCCTGAAGGTGAAGGTCTGTACTTCGATAAAGATGGCAACCCTGTTGTGACATCAGAGCGTTTTGTTCACGCTTTTGAAGTAGCAAAAGAGATTCGCGACAAAGGTTTAGACGGCCGTATCCTAGCTTGGTCTAACGAATGGTACGAAGGCTTTCGCAACGGCACATTTGCAACTCAACTTTCTGGCGCTTGGCTTCTTGGTCACCTATACAACTGGATTGCACCGGAAACTAAAGGTAAGTGGGCAGTAGAAAACCTACCTGATGGTATCTACGGCAGCTGGGGTGGTTCATTCCTTTCAATTCCAACTCAATCAGACAACCCAGATGAAGCTTGGGCGCTTATTGAATACATGACGACTGACCGTGAAGTACAGCTTAAGCACTTCGAAACGATTGCTGCTTTCCCAGCGAATACAACAACGTATGACGATGAGCTTTTCCAAGAAGAGATGGAGTTCCTAGGCGGACAAAAAGCCCGTCTTATTTTTGCTGAAGTTGCGCAAAACATCAAACCAGTATCTCCAGCACAAGGCGACCACGTTGCACGTTCTATCATCTTAGAGAACGCATTGATGGAAGTACTTGATGAAGGTAAAGACATCGAGACAGCGCTTAAAGAGGCTGAGCGTCTAATCAAGCGTCGCACGCGTAATCTTTAATTTGTTATTACTTTGAGTAAGTGAGGAGGCGCGGATAGCGCGCTTCCTTTTTTAAGAGGTCGTTACTATGAATCATACAGCGAGCACAACGATAGAACCTTCGGAGCAAAGCTTTTTTTCTCGTCTGAATTTGAAAGCGCTTACACCGTATGGATTCCTTCTACCGTTTCTGATCATTTTTTCTGTATTTGGGATCTTCCCGCTGTTGTTCTCTGTTTATCTTTCGTTCCATGAATGGAACCCTGTGAAGGGCATGGATGCGATGGAGTTTGTGGGTTTTGAGAACTATCACATTGCTTTAACTGACCCATGGTTATGGCGCTCATTAAAGAACACATTGTGGCTAGCAATCACGTCAGGTGTGGCTCAGCATTTAGTTGCTATTCCAGTGGCTTACATGTTGGTTTCGATGGGTGACCGTATGCGTCACTGGCTAACATCGGCGTACTTTCTACCGTTCATCACATCAACGGTCGCAGCGTCACTGATTTTCTTCAACATGTACTCTCCTAACTCAGGAATTATTAACCAAACGCTGATGGCTCTGGCTGATAGCACGCTGTTTGGTTGGGCATTTGCTTGGGTTAACGATTTTCAACCAATCCGCTGGTTAGACGATGCCACTATGGTGAAGCCGTCTATCGCGATCATGGTTTTCTGGAAATACACCGGTTTTAACATCGTCCTTTACACCACGGGTTTAATGACGATTCCTAAAGACATTTTAGAAGCTGCTCGTATGGATGGTGCCAATGCCTTCCGCCGCTTCTGGAACATCTCACTACCAATGATTCGTCCATTTATCTTCTTTGCAATTACGATGACCATCATCGGTAACCTGCAAATGTTTGAAGAACCGTTCGTACTAACGCGTGGCACAGGTGGTACAGGCCAATCTGGTTTAACTATCTCTATGTACCTCTACAAAGTGGGTTGGGAATGGCTAGAAATGGGCACGGCCTCAGCGATTTCATGGCTTCTGTTTGCACTCATCGCAACGTGTACCTTGGTTCAATTTTTATTCTTCGGTAAGAAAGGCTTAGGGGAACATTAAGATGTCGACATCAATTAAGACAAATACTTCACCACTAAGTGGCCTAATGCCAAGCGAACGCACCATGTACATCATGACTAAGATCTTGATGGTGATGCTCGGCATATTACTGGTTGTTTCTGCAATCATTACGGTGTTCCCATTTGTGTGGTCAGCACTGCTTTCAACACGTGACCGTTCGGAGATCTTCGGCTCGGGCATCAGCTTTGCGATTGGCGATAGCCTAATGGTGAACTACGCAAAACTGCTGGAAATCATGCCGTTTTGGAAAGCGATGTTTAACTCGATTTACGTGGCTTTCTTGGGCACAACCATCTCGCTGCTGTTTTGTAGCATGGGTGGTTACGCGTTTGCTGTGTTTAAGTTTCGCGGTAAGAACGTGTTGTTTGGCATGTTGGTTGGCTCAATGGCGATTCCGCCAGTGCTTAGCCTGATCCCTTACTTCATGATCGTGAAATTCTTAGGCTTGTTGGATAACCACATGGCGGTATGGCTACCATTCACAACCACGCCGTTTGGTATCTTCTTGATGCGTCAGCACGTGATTGCATCGATTCCTAAAGAGCTATTAGAAGCAGCGAAACTGGATGGCGCAGGTGAATTTAGAACGTACTGGAGTGTGGTTCTGCCACTGATGAAACCAGCACTAGCAACACTTGCTATCGTGCAGTTCGTCTTCTTCTGGAACATGTTTATGCAGCCTCTTGTGGTGCTGAACAATCCTGACAATTACGTCATCACACAAGCACTACGAAGTGTTCAAGGTATTCCGAATACGCCATGGGGCGCGGTAATGCTAGGTACCACAATTTCTATTTTACCACTTGTGATTACATACCTGTTCGCATCGAAACAGATGATCAGTGGTTTAACGTCCGGCGCAGTTAAAGGTTAGGTTTAAGGGTTATAACAATGAATAAATTTCAACTTCCAAGTGATTCAAAGTTACGCAGTAAGGAATTTGTATTCGGTGTCGCGACATCTTCATACCAAATTGAAGGCGGCGTTGAAGAGGGCGGTCGTACACCGTCTATCTGGGACACGTTTTGTAAGACGCCAGGTAAGGTAGATAACGGCGACAGTGGTGATGTGGCGTGCGACCACTACCACTTGTGGCAACAAGATATCGAGATGATTCAAGTCTTAGGCGTTGATGCTTACCGCCTGTCAATTGCATGGCCACGTATCTTGCCGCAAGACGGTGTCGTGAATCAGCAAGGCCTAGAGTTTTACGAGCAGATCATCGATGAATGTCATGCCCGTGGAATGAAGGTGTTCGTGACACTTTATCACTGGGATCTACCGCAATACCTTGAAGACAAAGGCGGCTGGTTAAACCGTGAAACGTCTTACAAGTTTGCAGAATATGCAGAAGTGGTGAGTAACTACTTTGGCGACAAAATTGATGTTTACACCACATTGAACGAACCGTTTGTATCTGCGTTCCTAGGCTACCGTTGGGGCGAGCATGCTCCGGGTATTAAGGGTGAAAAAGAAGGCTTCTTGGCTTCTCATCACTTAATGCTAGGTCATGGTTTGGCGATGCCGATTCTTCGCAAGAATGCACCTCACGCTAAGCATGGTGTGGTATTCAACGCGACGCCAGCTTACCCGCTGACGCCACAAGACCAAGCGGCAGCAGATTACTGCGAAGCCGAGAATTACCACTGGTTCATCGACCCTGTACTGAAAGGTGAATACCCACTGCCAGTCGTCGACCGCCAAGCGATGAACATGCCGATGATTTTAGAAGGCGACCTAGACATCATAAGCGCCCCGGTTGATTACATCGGTATCAATTACTACACACGCAATGTCGCTCGCTTCAACGAGAATGGTGATATTGAATCAGTAAAACAGACTGATGCTGAACACACTTACATCGGCTGGGAGATCAACCCACAAGGCCTAACCGATTTATTGGTAAGGCTGGATGCTCGCTACGAAAATATGCCGCCTATCTACATCACAGAGAATGGTGCAGCAGGTAACGACGAGTGTGTTAACGGACAAGTGATGGATGAACAACGTGTTCGTTACTTCCAAGGCCACATCGAAGCAGTTCACAACGCAGTTGAAGCGGGTGTGAAAGTCGATGGTTACTTCGCTTGGAGTCTGATGGATAACTTTGAGTGGGCATTCGGCTACTGCCAACGCTTTGGCATCGTCCATGTTGATTACACCACTCAAGAAAGAACACTGAAACAGAGCGCAATTGCGTACCGAAATATGCTTCAAGAGCGCGCTGAGGAGAACAGATAATGGCTAAAGTAGAATTTAAGAACATCAAAAAATCATTCGGCGATGTTGAAGTTGTAAAAGAGTTTGATTTTACGGTTGAAGACGGCGAGTTCGTGGTTTTCCTTGGCCCATCTGGCTGTGGTAAGTCGACAACACTACGCATGCTTGCAGGCCTAGAGAGCATCAGCTCTGGTGACATCGTCGTTGGTGGCAAAGTGATGAACAAGGTCGATGCTAAAGATCGTGACTTAGCGATGGTATTCCAAAGCTACGCGCTGTACCCGCACATGACAGTGTACGAGAACATCGCATTTGCTCTGAAGCTGAAGGGCATGCCAAAAGCAGAAATCGACGTAGAAGTGCTAAAAGCGGCGAAAATGCTAGAGCTTGATCCACTACTGAACCGTAAGCCGAAAGAGCTTTCTGGTGGTCAGCGTCAGCGTGTGGCAATGGGCCGTGCGATGGTTCGTACGCCTAAGGTTTTCTTGTTTGATGAGCCGCTGTCTAACCTAGATGCAAAACTTCGTGGCGTGATGCGTGAAGAGATCAAACATCTACACCGTGAACTAAAAACCACCACGATCTACGTAACCCACGATCAGATCGAGGCGATGACATTGGCGGATCGCATCGTGATCCTGAAAGACGGATATGTTGCTCAAGTTGGTACACCAACCGAGGTGTTCCAGCGTCCGGCAAACAAGTTTGTCGCGCAATTCATTGGTAACCCATCAATGAACATGTTGGAAGCAAAACTGATTGAAAAAGAAGGCGAGTACTTCGTTGAAATCGGCGATGTTCATATCCCACTGCCTGAGCGCTTTAAGTCTCTGGCATCTAAGAACCTAGCTCTGCATTTTGGTGTTCGTCCAACAGATATTCACCTACGTGCCGAGCAAGTTGACCACGACCGTGTGCTGCCATTCCCTGTGAAAATCAAAGACAAGGAACTGCTGGGTGCGAGCATTCTTCTGAAAACAGAAATCGGCGGCCAACCGCTGATGGTTGAGACCCAAGCTGCTGAAGTGGATGTGAAAGAACTGACACTTTACTTAGATTTGGATGCTTTCCACCTGTTTGACGCACTGAGCGAGAACTCGCTAGCGAGCTAGTCAATTACGAGCTAGCCAATCAATTTAAATCAGTCATTGAGCTGACACCAACCAACTTACGACAAATTGTTTTGGCTCCTCCTGATTTGGGAGGGGCTAGGGATACTGATGATGAAATTCGGATATTTTGACGATAAAAACAAAGAATACGTAGCAACCACGCCGTGTACGCCGATCAAATGGTGTAACTATGTCGGCACATTAGATTTCGGTGGCATTGTTGATAGCAACGGTGGCGTGTTGTTGTGTAAGGGCGATCCTGCACTCAACCGCATCACTAAGTACATTGCACAACTGCCAAATTCAGATTTTAAAGGCTCGACAATGTACCTCAAGGTGCGTGATGAAGCCGGCAATGTAGAAGTATTCTCACCGTTCTACACACCCACTCTGAAGCCGCTCGATAAGTTTGAAAATCACACGGGTTTGTCATACACCACCATCATTGCAGAAGCCTTTGGTGTGCGTTGTGAAGCGACCTTCTTTGTACCGAAAGCTGACCAAGTACTGCTGCAAGACATTAAAGTGACCAACATTTCAGACAAAGCACTGCACGTTGATGTGGTGCCTGTGTATGAATTCACACACTTCGATGCGCTTAAACAGCTACTCAATGCGGACTGGGTGCCACAAACCATGACGCTAAAAGCACACCAGCAAGAGTCGGGTCATACCGTGCTTGAGCAGTATGCTTTCATGAAGCGTGACTACGCGGTGAACCTGATGACAGCGGATCGCCCTGCGACGTCTTTTGATGGTGATCGCCAATCGTTCCTAGGTAATTTGGGCTACGGCACATGGGCAGCGCCAGAAGCACTGAACAATGATGAATTAGGCAACACCGAGTGTTTGCGTGGCGACAACATTGGCGCACTGAACCTGCGTCTAGGTTGGTTATCTCCAGAGCAGACCGAACGTACGATTGTACAAATCGCGCAAGAACAGAGCCTAGAAGCAGCATTGCCTCTGCTGGCTAAATATCGTGACCATCAAGTGGTCGATTCTGCTTTCGCTGAACTGGCTGAACATTGGGATGGTTACCTACAAGCAGTTCAGGTTGAAACGCCAGATCCTGCAATGAACTCAATGCTTAATGTACATAACCCACGTCAGTGTCACACCACTAAAAACTGGTCTCGTTACCTGTCTCTGTACCAGCTTGGCTATGGCGCACGTGGCATTGGTTTCCGTGATTCTTCGCAAGATACGTTAGGCGTAATTACTCACATGCCAGAAGAAGCGCGTGAGTTCATTGAGCGTCTGTTATCTGTGCAAAACACCAACGGTTCTGCGATGCACCAGTTCTTCCCATCAACGATGGAAGCGAACGCGGGTGACTCACGTGAAGAGGAAGATCGCCCTGATTATTACGGCGATGATCATCTGTGGATCATCTACGCAGTCACTCAATATGTGAAAGAGACAGGCAATGCTGATTTCTTGAACAAAGTGATTCCGTTCTATCAAAAAGACAAAGCGGGCAACCCTGTGGAAACAGGCACCGTTTGGGATCACTTGTGTCGCGCGATCGAGTTTACCTACACCAATACGGGTGAGCACGGCCTACCGTTATTAGGTTTTGCAGACTGGAATGACACGGTGAACCTGCCAACGGGTGCTGAGTCGATGATGGTCGCTAACATGTACGGTAAAGCCCTGCTTGATATGCTCGACCTCTGTGAGTTACGCGGTGAGGAACAGCTGACCGCTCAGTTCAAAGAGCAATACCAACAAATGCAGAGCACAGTGAATGAGTGCGGTTGGGATGGCGAATGGTTTGTGCGTTACTTTGATGAGCAAGGCCTGCCAATTGGTTCTCACAAGAATGAACAAGGGCAGATCTACACTAACGGTCAAAGCTGGCCTGTGATTTCTGGTTTCGCGACACAAGAACGTGCCACACAAGCGCTAGATTCGGTTTACAACAAGCTGAACACGACCAATGGTATCAAGCTTTCAACTCCAGGCTACAACGGCTTTGATCCACAACTTGGTGGCGTTTCGACATATCCACCGGGTGCGAAAGAGAACGGCGGTATCTTCCTGCATTCAAACCCATGGGTGATGATCGCGGAAGCGAAAATGGGCAACGGCGAGCGTGCTTATGAGTACTACCGTCAAATTAATCCGGCTTCTAAGAACGACGATATTGATACCTTTGAATCGGAGCCATACTGCTACCCGCAAAACATCTTGGGCGACGAACATAAACAGTTCGGCCTAGGTCGTAATGCATGGCTGTCGGGTACTTCATCTTGGACATACGTGGCAGGTACGCAGTGGATTCTAGGTGTTCGACCTGAAATTGATGGCTTGCTGGTGGATCCCTGTATTCCGGCAGAGTGGCCAGAGTTCAAAGTCCGTCGTCAGTTCCGTGGCGCAACATATAACATCCATGTCTCGAACCCGAACAATGTGTGTAAAGGTGTGGTTGAAATGAAGGTCAATGGTGACCTGATTTCAGGCAACAAAGCACCGGTATTTACATCGGGTGAGCACATGGTAGAAGTGGTATTAGGCTAACAAAGAGAAGGGCGCTTTATGCGCCCTTTATTGCTTTTTGGTTTCTCTTTAGTGTTGTTTTATTTTGGTTGATAGCTGGCCTGGCATTGCCAATTGAAGGTTTGAGACTGGTTCGGGCTAAGCGTCAGTAAGCCAATTTGGTTATTGAATGCATCGGCAGGGCAAGTCATGGGCTCTATTGCAATACTTTGCTCGCTAGCCGGCGTGTAGAGCTGAACAAATGGGTAGCTCGCGTCTTGTTGATAATGAATTGCAGCTGATGAATCTGAACGTGTCAAAGTCAGTTGGTTGGTTGTCTTCGAATCAAATTCAAAGCAGTGGTTTAGGCTTTGACTGGTCAGGGAGTCACCCAAAGACAAACGGTCAAAAGCCTGTTTTTCACCATTGGGTAGGTCGTTCTCATGTACGACCTCAGCGCAAGGCGACATAGTCAATTCACACTGTTCTAGGTCATTGCCGAGCGAGAAATAAGGGTGCCAAGCATCACCGAATGGGAAGGCGAAATCACCACAATTAGAGACAGTTGTTGAGCAAGAGAGCTTACCCGTTGTGTCGATAGTGAAGGTGACTTCAAGGTTAAAAGCGAACGGGAAAGCAGGGTGCAAAGATGATGTCTGATATTGCAGCGTCACACTGGCTGATTTTTCATTGGCTGCGCTGTTTTTGATTGAAAAAGGTTGGTTGTAGAGCAAGCCATGTACGGCGTGATCAGACCAAGGGAAGTTAGCTGGGAGTTGATGGTTTTGGTTGTCGAAACTGTAGCGACCTAAGTTTAAACGGTTTGGAAAAGGAAATAATTTAGCACTGCGGGAAAAGAACGGATGTTGGTTGATCAGTTCATCATAATTCTGATAGCCACAAATAAAAGAGAATGGACTGTTATTTACAATGTATTTATTTATAACAGCACCAAACCCATTGATTATTTGAAGTTCTATACCATGCTGCTGATTTATTAATGTGACAGAGTCAATATTTCCAAATTTTTCATTTATAATTTTAAACATGTTGATGTCTCCATTTTTGAAAGATATTAACAAGAAGAAAAAAATATTCAATGGCGGTTTTAACATGAATAATAAAATTCCATATTCAAGCTATTCAGGAAATTCAGAACACTTGTGTAAAAAGGGCGACGCAGTTGAATTTATTCAACCTTGGTACACGCCAATTTCTACGACACCAGAAAATACAGGTATGGCGATCGGTGGTATCGGTAATACTTTTACATTGACGCCAAATGGTAACACGCCAAACTTCAGCTTTATTCCAGGAATATTTGTCGACTGTTCAGAGCAAGTTATTAATTTTAATGATTTTTATGCGTCAGTGATGGATGTGCCGACCATTGAAGCGCTTCAGGTTGTTAACGAGCAAGAGCTTAGTGTTCATCTGAATTTTTACCCAGCGCTATTCGATGGAAAGAAGATAGATAAAGAAAACATTTCTAATGCAATTAACCTCATTCGTGCTGCATTAGAAAATGGTAATTTTTATAAAGAAAATAAAGATAATTTTATAAAGTGGAATGTCGAATTTTCTAATAAGACTCAATTATTAATAGAATCCGATTCATCTTCAACTATTTGTCAATTATATGTAGCCTTAGATTTCTTTAATGGTTTATTAATAAATGATACAACGAGATTATTATCACTCACTGCGGGTAATAATAATGATATGGATAGTATCAATGGCAGTGATATAGATAGTGTTAATGGCAGGGATATAGAATACCAAGCTTTATATCCACTGGCTGAATATAAATACAGTAGCTTCGAAGATATTAATATAAAGCGTAAGGTAGTCTCTCCGATCGTTAAAAAGAACAAACGCCTGTGTTCTTTACCGATGCACTGGAATCACTTCGAATTAACCAATAATTCATCGCAACCACGCGTGATTACGCTTGCTCAGCCGCTTCAAAACTTGATTGGCTCAACTTATCGCAAAGGTCGCGATGGCATTCAAGATTCGGCGTGTACCTTGTCTCAAAATCCAATCGCCCAGCAGCATCAAGCGGTTAGCGTAAACGGCGAAAACCACGGTTTTACGGGTGTCCAGCTCACTAGTCAGTCCCCGTATCAAAGTGATATTGAAGGTGAAGTGGTGTTTGGTGTTCAAGCGAATAACCACCTGACCGAATCTGGCAAGATATCGGTGTCTGTGAAGCCAACACTTTATACCTCTAAGGCAGCGGAGCAAACAGAGTTCGCACTGAGAACAGGCCGCACAAACGCTGAATTCCAAACAGGTATCTACACTGGGCGTGAAGCTCTGAGTGCATTGATTGTGGTTCAGGTTGAGTTGGAGCCGGGGGAGTCTGTTGATCTGCGTTTTACACAGGTGATGGCACACAGCAAAGTCATGCTTAATGGTTGGCGTTCAGAGAAGGCCTACACGCAATTCTATCCGCAAGCGAAACCTGCTCTGCCGATGTTAGAAGAGGTATTGCCAGAGCTAGAAGCGATTGAGCAACGAATTGTCGAACAACAAACGGCCTTCCTACAGCAAGCTCAACGCAAAATTTCACAGCCTGAATCGGCACTTCGATATGCGACGATGGCGATGAATTCACTATCATTCCTAGCCGAATCAACGGTATGGGATAAAGAAGACAAGTTCCTGGTGAAGGAGTGTGTTGATTACCCGTTCTTTAACTCTCTGGATGTGTATTTTTACGGCTCATTTTCGCTTCTTTATTTGTTGCCGGAGCTTGATGGCTGCGTGATGAAAGAGTTTTCGAAAGCCATTTTGGCCGAAGACTTTACTCAGCGCCGATACTGGGAATATGAAGCAACACCGAATGCTGAATTGATCGATGAGAAGTACCAAGGCGTGCGTGCTATTCGAGGTGCGGTTATTCATGACTTGGGTAGCCCGTTCGACATCCAGCCTGACGCGTACAGCTGGCACAACGTGAAAGAGTGGAAGGACTTAGCACCGAAATACATTCTGATGGTGTACCGTCACTATCAAAACACGCAAGATATTTCTGTAGTTAAAGAGTGCTGGCAAGCGGTAACTGAAAGCATCGATTTCTTATCGAATTTGATCGCTGAGGGTGACGATTTACCACTAACCCGAGGCACAGACGATACCTTTGATAACCTAGCTTCTCACGGCATCTCTATTTATTGTGCGAGCCTGTGGGTTGCTGGCCTGCAAGCCGCGAGCGAACTTGCACAATTGATGGGTGAAAGCGAGCGAGCTAGCGGTTACTTAACGCGTTCTAAAAAGGCGTTAGCCACGGTTGAGCAAAGCTTGTGGGATGACAAAGAGGGTTACTACCACTTCTTCGTGACGCCAGTTCAAGCCAAGCATCTAACGGGTGAAGGCTACCAAGCTCTGGAAACCTTAGGCCTAACTTTGACGGGCGATGCGATTGCCGATAAGAACACGCTCAATGCCTATTTAAATGAAACGGATACCTCCATCAACATCAGTAAGGTATCTCAAAGAGTCTCTAAGAAACGCTTGCTGAGTGAGACCGCGCCTCAAGCTTTTACACAAGAATACTTAGATTTAGTGCCAGATTCCGACAACAGCTTTGGCGATGCCTTGTTGGCTGACAGCTATCTAAAGCTCATCGGTTTAGAAGGTATTTTTCCGCAAGAGAATATCCAACGCGCATTGGACTATGTTTATAAGCATAACTTCGAAATTAACAGTCCGGAGTTGGGTGTTGCGAATATGACGTTAGCCGATGGCTCTCCACATGAAGCATTTCAGGCACAAGATGTGTGGATTGGTGTTCAGTTTAGTGTGGCAACAGCGTTGAATTTAGCGGGTAAATCGCAGCAAGCAGAAACATTGATGGATACCGTGTATACCGCACTCTATGACTATTCGAAAATTCCATTTGCAGCGCCAGAGGGGTTCAATTGCTCTGTGTCTGTCAATGAGAAAGATCTTATAGAAGCATTTAAATTGGCACAAAATGATGCGAAAAACTGGCTAAGTGTACTTAAATGTCAAAACTGTGTACTGTCTGACGGTCGTATCAACCCAACATTGACGAAAGATACTGATAATTTTGTTAAAATGTTGAGCGGCGAAATCCCGCTAGAAAAGCTGGCTGGCTTGCACAAATGGTTACTGAGTACTGGCTTGAAATACACGGCTGGTCGCTACTTTAGACCGGGGATGATCTTCGCCTACTTGTATTAACTTAATGACACGATTTTCAACGAAAGCAGTGGTATGCAGGTTGAAACTGATGGGGAGCTTAAAGCTCCCCAAATGTCACTTGATTAGGGTATCGAGATGCGCACTAAAACAAAAAAAACAACAGTATACGATGTAGCAAGACTGGCTGGTGTTTCTCCCAGCACCGTGTCTCGCTTCCTTAATCGAACCACTTATGTGTCGGATGATAAAAGCCAAAACATTGAGCAAGCTATTAAAGACACGGGCTACAAACCTAACTTCCAAATGCAAGAAAACACCAACCGACGCTCGCTCACTATTGGTGTCTTGGTGCAACACCCTGATAGCCCCTACACCAGTCGTATCCTTAACGACATGGAAAAAACGCTGATTGCTCAAGGCTATTCATTAGTGATCGCAACAGGGCATTGGCAGAAAAAGTTAGAAATGCACGCGTTGGAGTATCTCGCAAAAAGTAACGTGGATGGAATGATCATCGTGACAGGAAGCATTACTCAGGAAGAGATTGCTAAGTATGCACAAGACATCCCTATCGTGATGGTTGGCTACGATTTCGTTGAGAATAATGTCCGCTCGATCAATATCGACAACGTGCTGGGTGGCTATATGGCAACCCTACATTTACTGCAACAAGGACATGTGAATATTGCTCATATTAAAGGGCTTTCAAGCCAGCCAGACGCAGGTAATCGGTTTGAAGGCTATAAGAAAGCGCTTCAAGAAGCGGGCATTAAGGTGATGCCAAAGCTCGTCAAGCAAGGGGATTTCAGTAGTGAAACTGGCTATGAGAAAACCGTGGAATTAATTGAATCTAAGATTCATTTTTCTGGCCTGTTTGCCGCCAATGATCAAACGGCTTACGGCGCGATTAAGGCGCTCCATGATCACGGCTACAAAGTGCCAGAAGATGTGTCAGTGATTGGGTTTGATGACTTGCCAACGTCTAAGTATTTCACACCTGCGTTAACAACATTAAGGCAGCCAATTGAAGAGATTGGAGAGGTGTGTGCTCAGTCGATTTTGAACTTACTTTCAGGTGAGAGGCATGAAGCACGACTACCACCGATAGATTTAATCGTCAGAGAGTCGACCAAGTCTCTGTATCGTTAGTTGTGAAATGATTGAATCATAGGGAGTTACAGTCAAAGACACATTATTTCCCTTCAGAAACGAAAAATGTCGCATCCATGCGACATTTCTCTTTTGGCGGCCAAACCAGTTTTGCTATATCCATTCTAGATTTCAATCCATTAGGAGATTATTCAGAATGTAATTATAAGACGCTGTTAATGTTGATTAGTTCCCTTTATGCGGCATTTTTTTTCGATTTATCTTCTAAGTCGAATGACGCAGCGATTAATTTCTTGGTGTAGTTGTTTTTCGGCGCATTGAAAATCTTTTCTGCAGACCCTTCTTCCATTACTTCGCCCTTCTGCATCACCAGTACGCGATCCGACAGTGCTTTCACTACCGAGAGATCGTGGCTGATGAACAGGAAGCCGATATTGTGCTTGGCTTGAATGTCTTTCAGCAGGTCAATCACGGTCAGTTGTACAGAGCGATCGAGTGCTGAAGTCGGTTCATCCAGCAAAATGAAAGAGGGCTCTAGAATCAGTGCGCGAGCAATCGCGATACGTTGTCTTTGTCCGCCAGAGAACTCATGTGGATAACGGTTTATTGAATTCGGCTCTAAGCGAACTTCAATCAATGCTTTGCGCGCTCTTTCTAAACGTTCTTGCTTGGATAGATGAGGTTGATGCACCGTTAAGCCTTCGGTGATGATTTCCCCAACTGTCATGCGTGGTGATAAAGAACCATAAGGATCTTGGAACACCATTTGGACATCTTTCTTGAGCTTGTGACGCTCTTTATCATTTAATAAGCTAACGTCTTGGCCTTTGTAAACAATACGTCCGGTACTCGGCAGCAAGCCGATTAATGCACGTCCAAGGGTTGATTTACCTGAACCAGATTCACCAACAATGCCTAGCGTTTCGCCTTGCTTAAGATTCAACGAAATGCCTTTTACGGCTTCGAAGTACTGGCTTTTACTCTTGATAAAGTGTGATTTCACCAAGAACTGAACTCGGATGTCGTCAGCACACAATAGTTCTGGGGCTGTCGCCTCAACAGGAACCTTAGCGCCTTTCGGAATCGAGTTAATGAGCATTCTTGTGCAATCATGTTTAGGACTATCGAACAAAGATTGAGTCATCCCTTCTTCTACGAGCTCACCTTTACACATCACTAGCACGCGGTCTGCAAAGTGTTTCACCACACCTAAGTCATGGGTGATGAACAAAATTGCCATTCCCATCTTGCCTTGGATCTCTTTGATAAGAGCAAGCACTTCAGCTTGAACCGTTACATCTAATGCAGTTGTAGGCTCGTCAGCAATCAGGATATCCGGTTCATTAATCAGCGCCATTGCGATCATGATGCGTTGCAACTGACCGCCTGAAAACTCATGCGGATACTTGTTGTAAGCCTGTTCTGGCATTGGCAAGTGCACAAGATTAAACAGCTCAATCACTCGCTGTTTGGCTTGAGACTTTGACACTTTACGATGACACATAATAGCTTCTGCCACTTGAATGCCGACGCGCAGGTATGGGTTCAAAGATGTCATCGGCTCTTGAAAGATCATGCCGATTCTGTCGCCACGAATCGACTGCATTTCACGCTCTGATTTTTCGAGAACAGACTCGCCTTCAAACTCAATTTGAGACTGCGGATCAATAATGGCGTTGTCTGGAAGTAGACGCATCAGTGCGTTGGAAGAGACAGATTTACCAGAACCTGATTCACCAACAATGGCCAAGGTTTCGCTGGATTTAAGGGTAAAGTTAACCTTTTTCACCGCATCAACGATTCCATCGTTGGTTTTGAAGCTAACGGAGAGGTTATTGACTTTAAGAAGAGCCCGGTCCGACATGATATATCCTTATCAATTTAAGACATTAGGTGAAGATTGAACTTCTGACGTTGTTTTAAGTTGCCCAAAATGGTGATGAGCACGTTGAATTTGTTCTAGTTCGAGCATCCAATGCGAACTGCGCTGAGCGCTGCAAAAAGCGATCAGGTGATTGAGCAAACCTTCGCTCTGCTTTTCCAATAATCCAAAGGTACGTTGAATCAGCTCAGTGTTCTCCAGAGAGATAAATTGCATCAGAGCGTAAGATTGATTCAAGGTATCGAAGGCTTGTTGATGCTGACCTAATCGGTTGAGTATCTCTGATTGAGCGACACTTGCGTCTCTCAACCCGGCAAGCAGGCAGGCAAATTGGCAAGGCTTAATATCGCTTTGGTATGCTGCATCTTGGATGTGATGAGGAAGTGAGGTTAGAACATCACCATACAGGCGCTGTGCTTCAGGCCAGTGACCTTGTTCCATTAACTGTTCAGCTTTTAGGTAGTGCATCCAGCATCGTTCAATTTCCATATCCACATCCTCAATTTATAATATCAGAAAATGTTAATGATATTCATTATCAATTGCAAATTAAAATCATTCACATGTTAAGTTGGTGAATTAAATGACGAGCTATTCCTAAAAATGGCTTAAATTGTGTGTTATTTGTTCAGTTGAACAGCTGTGTAGCGTAAGTCACTAAATTTGTAGGAAATTACATCTACACTGATTTTATCTACACCCAAGTAATGAAGGACTAAGGAGGCGGCGATGGCGATGCAAAGACTCAATACAGAACAGCTGTATCAGGTAGCGGATTTAGACAAGCTACCATGTAAGTCGACCAAAGAACTGGCTCCAATTGACGAAATCGTCGGGCAGGAACGGGCACAAAAAGCCGTTGAGTTCGCGATGTCAATCAAGGAAAAGGGTTACAACATTTATGCGATAGGGCGAAATGGTCTGGGTAAACGCACCATGATCTTGCGCTATCTGAACCGTCACCCTCAAGAAGTGCAGGAGCTTTTTGATTGGTGTTATATCGCGAACTTTGAAGATATTCGTACACCTAAGGTACTGAAATTGCCGCGTGGCGTTGGCAGCAGCTTAAAGCAAGATATTGAAAAATTGATGCGTAAACTGCTGAAAGGTATGCCTCTAGCGTTTGATAACGAGATGTACTTTAGCCGTGCTGACAGGCTTAAAAACCAATTAGCAGCTAAGCAACAAGCCGCGTTAGAAAGCATTAGCCAAGAAGCGAAAGACAAGGGCATTAACCTGACGATCACCACTCAGGGTGATTACCAGTTTGTGGCAATGAATGGCGATGATCTTCATACCGAAGAGAGCTTTGATCTGCTTTCGCCGGAAGAGCAAGATCAATTCGATAAAACCATTGATGGATTGGAAGTCGGCCTACGAACCATCTCTCGTGAACTGACGGAACTTGAAGAGACGTACACTGAGAAAATTCAAAAGCTGAATGATGATACGGCGCGAGATGTGATCACGCACTTCATCAAGCAATTGAAGAAGGATTACAGCCAATATCCAGACATCAAAAAGTACCTAACGGCACTGCGTAAAGACATTGTCGACAACGCTGACATCTTCTTAGAAGAGAGCACGGAGCAAGCAGAAGTTGCAACGGCCTCTTTGGATAAGAAAATGCCGCGTCGCTACAAGGTTAATGTGATTGTGAGCCAAAAGGAGGAGACTCTGCCGATCGTGGTGGAAGAGAATCCAAATTATCACTCTCTGTTTGGCTATGTAGAAACGGCGACGTTCAAGGGTACTGTCTTTACTGACTTCTCATTGATTCGCGCAGGTAGCTTACACAGAGCCAACGGTGGCGTATTACTGATGGATGCGGTGAAGGTACTTGAGCAGCCGTACGTTTGGGAAGGCTTGAAACGAGCACTGCGTTCACGTCAATTGAGCTTCACTTCATTAGAAAAAGAGGTGACCTTAACGGGGGCGGTATCGCTTGATCCAGAACCGATTCCATTGGATGTTAAGATCATCCTGTTTGGCGATTACCGAACTTACCAACTGCTGCAACACTACGATGCAGAGTTTGGTGAACTGTTCCGTGTAACGGCCGATTTTGAAGATGAGATGAAGCGTACTCCCGATTCTGAAATGCATTACGCGCGCTTTATTTCGAGCATCGTGCACGACAACAACATGCTGCATTGTGACCGTAAAGCGATCGCTCGCATCATTGAGCACAGCTCTCGTCAGGCGGGTGACCAAGGTAAATTGTCTCTGCACTCTGCTCACATTGCTAATCTGCTTCGTGAATCAAACTACGTGGCGAGAGGCTCAAAATCGAACCTGATTCGTGCAACGCACGTTGACCAAGCGTTATCTAACCAACAGATGCGTGTCGGACGACTGCAAGACAGCGTGATGGAAACCTTCACTAACGGCACAACGCTAATCCATGTTGATGGTCAAGCGGTTGGGCAAGTGAATGCGCTGTCTGTACTCAGCACGACGGATCATATGTTTGGTGCGCCGAACCGAATCACGGCAACCACCGCTTACGGTGATGGTGAAGTGATTGATATTGAAAGAAACGTAGACCTAGGTGGCAGTATTCACTCAAAAGGCGTGATGATCTTGTCGGCTTACCTTTCTTCCGTATTTGGTAAGACAGCCAAAGTCCCGCTCACCACTAACATCACCTTCGAGCAATCGTATGGTGGCGTCGATGGTGACAGTGCGAGTATGGCCGAGTTCTGTGCGGTTGTATCAGCGTTCTCTAAGCAACCAAACCGTCAAGATATCGCAATTACAGGCTCGATGAACCAGTTTGGTGAGTCTCAGCCAATTGGTGGTGTGAACGAGAAAATTGAAGGTTTCTTTGATGTGTGTGAAATCAAAGGGCGTTCAAACGAACAAGGGGTGATCATCCCGCGTTCAAATGTTCACAACCTGATGCTGCGTAGCGATATTGTGAAAGCGGTTGAAAAGGGCGAGTTTAATATCTGGGCGATTGACCATGTAACAGAAGCGATTGAACTGTTCACAGGCAAAGCCGCAGGTGAGGCGAGTGATGAGGGTAGTTATCCAATTGATACTATATTTGGTATCGCCCAAGCTAAACTGAACGCACTGCGCAAATAGTTTGAATATCTAGATACACAGTTTAATAGCTAAGCTAAATAGATAGATAAACAAACAGATAAACAGCTAAAACGCAAAAGCCATCGATTCTAGAGTCGATGGCTTTTTTGTTGGTTACGATTTGGTTTACCAGTGAGCTATTTGTATTTGGTCAGCTTGCTGTATTCGGTGAAAGTTGCGTGTTAAAAGGCGTTACCCATTTCGTAAGCAAAGCTTGGTGCCATCGAACTTCAGTTTTGCCAACAAGTGTTTGGCGTTAGCTCGGCCAATATCATCAAATTCGACACCGTATCGAGCGTAGTGTGTCGATTTCTGTAGATTGCAGACGATGCCTCGCAATGGCGGAATCAGTGGTCCGTTGTAGTTCTCAGGGGTTATCTCAATAGACACGCGATCGGCAATCTGAATCGCACGAGAGGTTGGTGAGGTAACGAAACGACAACCACTTTTCGATAAGTCTCTTATCTCACAGTTTGCTCGCTGGTCGTTGAAGATGATTCTTGAAGCCAGATTCACTTCATAGCGTGTTTCTTTACGCAGCTGAGTCACTTGCATCGTGCTTGGTGTAGACAGCACAAGAATAGGGAAGGGTTCACCAATCTTATGGTGAATTTGGCTTCTAAAGTGGATAAGCGCGCCTTCACCTCGTAGAGAATACGCACGAGCAGTCATCCAAAAACCTTCTTGAAAGAAAAAGTTCAGGTCTTCATTGGATACCTCGGGAACCTCAACCACAATACAGTTATCACTGTGCGTACCGATAAACTTGGTAGTGGCGAGAAACTTTGTGCCAACGGGAGTCGTGACATTTAATGTCAGTTCACTGCCGTGTTCAATCATGGCCAGCGCATCAGTGCTATTGATGGTGGAAACGGTGCGATTACGAGGGTCTTGAAGTGCCTGATTATGCTCCAAAGGCTTCTTCAGGGGTGCGTTCATTATATGTTCTCCATGCGCCAACATGCGTCTGTTAGTTATATTGGTAACTTGCTAACAAGGGGTTGTTACGTGCTAGATTTAGTAGGTGTACTAACGCAATTTATAGAGTGCTTTTAATTGGTTTGAATTTTATTTATAACCACACGCTATAATAATATTTTCTTTGATTGTAAGTACTTAGTTTTATTTATATGCACTTGCGTTAGTCTATTACAAGGAATTCATACTTCAAACTTTAATTGTTTGTCGTATCCATTATTTGCAGGAGTTGAGAATGCAGGCAGTTAAATGGGATCAAGATGTGAACCAGATCACGGTTGAGTTAGAACCAGATCAGTTTGCGGTAGTTAAGTATAAAAAGGATGGCGATGTACTGCATATCACCTCAACTCGAATCCCTGATGAACTGCAAGGCAAGGGCTTTGGTAAGGCGATGATGGAGTCGGTATTGCCTGAAATTGAACAAGCGGGCTTCAAAATTGTGCCGGTTTGTAGCTATGTGGTTCACTACATGAATAGGCAGCCACAGTGGTCACACCTTCTATCCGATAAAGCATAACAACGAGTAATATGTCTCAATCAATATCGTCGAATAATCGAGCTCAACCTGAAGCGGGTTCAAGTCAAAATCAGCCAGAGCTTTATCAACAAGAGCTTTATCAAAATGAGCTTTATCAAAAAATAGCGACCTCGCTGGGTTGTCATGAAGGGTTTGATGTCCAAGTGATTCAACGCCTATGGGGTGGATATGGCGAGTTAGTTCGCTTAGTCTTTTCTCAAGAAAGCAGTGCGGAACTCAAGAGTGTGATTGTTAAACATGTCGCGTTGCCAGATAAAGCTGAACACCCAAAGGGTTGGAATACCAAACTCTCTCACCAACGAAAGGTACACTCTTACCAAGTGGAAACAGCTTGGTATCAGTCATTCACCCAACAATGGGACGAGCGCTGCCCTGTACCTGTTGGGCTGCAATGTGAACTAGAAGAGAATGAGTGGCTGATAGTGATGCAAGACTTAGCGGATATAGGTTTTCCGTTAACCTCTCATTTTGATGTTCTTGCTGCTTCTGACTATCAGGCACCTAGTTACACACGAGAAGAGCAAAAACAACGCGATGCTTGCCTTAAATGGCTCGCTAACTTTCACGCAAAGCATATCAATATCAATCAAGAGCAGTTGTCATCATTGTGGCAAGTCGGTACTTATTGGCATCTAGATACACGTCCTGATGAGCTCAATGCCTTGGCTGATTTACCATTGAAGAATCAAGCCAAGCACATCGACCGTTTACTCAAAGAGTGTCCATATCAAACCTTAGTCCATGGCGATGCCAAGCTCGCCAATTTTTGTTTTGATTCTGAAAGCGAGCGAGCAGCTGCGGTCGATTTCCAATATGTGGGTTACGGCTGTGCGATGAAAGACGTCGCCTTGTTCATGAGCAGCGCGATTAGGCCACAAGATTGCGCAGAGCTTGAATCAGAAGTACTAGATGCTTACTTCCACTACTTGAAAGAGGCATTGGCGTACTATCAGCCACACCTTTCATTTGATGAGGTAGAAGCAGCATGGCGACCAATGTTTTACGTGGCGTGGGCCGATTTCCAACGTTTCGTAAAAGGCTGGAGCCCAGAGCATTGGAAGATTAACCCTTATACTGAGCAGTTGACCTTACGAGTGCTCACTCAATTAGACGAACAGGAGTCCGTCAATGTTCGATAGAACCGCGAGCAGGAAAACGCCGCAAAACTTCTTATTACTGATTTCGATTGTTGTCCCTATCGCGTTTTCGAGCTGGATGGCTCTGCTTAATAACTTCGTGATTGAGAAAGCGAACTTTGATGGCGCCGATATTGGTTTGTTGCAAAGTGTTCGTGAGATCCCAGGCTTCTTAGCGTTTACCGTGGTGTTTGTTTTAGCCTTCATTCGAGAGCAACGCTTTATGTTGATATCGCTGGCGATGCTGACCGTGGGCACGGCGATAACCGGTTTATTCCCTTCACTCACAGGCTTGTTGCTGACTACGGTTTTGATGTCGACGGGTTTTCACTATTTTGAAACGCTGAAGCAGTCTTTGTCACTGCAATGGTTGAGTAAAGAAGAAGCGCCCGAGATGCTGGGTAAAATGATCTCCGTTGGCGCGTTGGCCTCATTAATCACTTATGGCTCTATTTGGGTGATGTTAGAGCAACTCAAACTCGACTTTGCTTGGGTGTATGGCATCACTGGCGGAATTGGTTTTGTTTTAGTTTTGGTGATGACCTTTGGCTTCCCTGAGTTTCAAACCAAGACGCCACAGAATAAGAAGTTGGTACTGCGGAAGCGTTACTGGCTCTACTACGCGCTAACGTTTATGAGCGGTGCGAGAAGACAAATCTTCACTGTGTTTGCAGGCTTCTTGATGGTAGAGAAGTTTGGTTACTCGGCTGCCGACGTCACATTGTTGTTCTTGGTTAATTACCTATTTAACTTCTTGTTTGCGAAGCGCATTGGTCGATTTATCGGTGTGGTTGGCGAGCGTAAAGCGTTGATCTTCGAGTATGTTGGCTTGATTGGTGTGTTTGTCGGTTATGGTTTGGTGCAAAGCGCGGAGTGGGCGGCGGCACTTTACGTGATCGATCACCTGTTCTTTGCATTGGCGCTGGCGATCAAAACTTACTTCCAGAAAATCGCAGACCCGGCAGACATGGCATCAACCGCTGGTGTCTCTTTCACCATCAACCATATTGCCGCAGTCGTTATTCCGGTCGTGTTTGGTGTGATTTGGTTGTCTTCTCCTGCAACGGTTTTCTATATTGGTGCAGTGATGGCCGTGGTTTCTCTAGCGCTATCTTTAAACATTCCGAAGAAACCTGAAGAGGGCAACGAAGTGCGAATGTTTAGCTGGCGCTAATGTTGGTCTCGATATTATGAAATAAGCAAAAAGCTCCAATAGTGATATTGGAGCTTTTTGTTTATGTGGGATATGTATATCTAATCCGCAAAATAGGTTTCACGCGGATCAGTTTCTTACGGTTTTTAATTCGGTACGCAGCTTGAAAATTCCCTTTGGTGCCTTGGTGAGTAAAATGCCGCAAAGTAGGGGGATCATCATAAACAATGATTGTTCAGACAGAACTTCACCGTTGACGTAACAAGATATTAGCAGCGCTACTACCGGGAAAATCAAAAAGCAGATAGACGCTTGGAAAGGGGTCGAAACCTGCCCTAATTTGAAGTAAGCCATAATGCCGCCAACACTCGCGACAAAGCCTAGGTAAACCACGGCTGAGATTGAATCCTCAGTGAAGGATTCAACATTCACGTTTTCACCTACAGCTGAAACAGCGAATAAGAATAAAGCAGCAATCAGGCTCGGTACGGCGTTGTAGGTCAGTACTTCAATACCTTTGCAGTGCTTTTGAACCAGCACATACATAACTGCGTGAATCGCAACAGCAAGGCCTAAGCAAACCGTGCCAATTAGGTAGTCATCGCCACCCATCTGCATTTCGTTGCCAAGGATTAAACATAGGCTCACAACAGCAGTAATCAAACCGAATATCTGGTGCTTCGCCAGTCGTAGACCTAAGAATAAGCCAGACATCAGCATCACAACCACAGGCATGTTGGCGAAGATGATCGACGCTAAACCTGAAGAGATGTATTGCTCGCCATAGATCATCAACGTAAACGGAATCGCGAAATACATCAGCGCAACAATAAGCAGCCATTGGCGCTTACCTTTAGGGAACAGCAGTGGTTGGTTGAAGACTTTCGCTAATACCGCAAGCAGAGGTGCTGCAAGTAAAAAGCGTAACGCAGTAGCAAAAATAGGTGGGATAGAATGCAATGCTACTTCCATAGCGAACCAAGTGGTTCCCCAAATTAAGCAAACAGAGACAAAAAGCAAGATAGTTAGCGACTTCGAATTCATGGTGACTACTCATTAATAATTATTTTAAATCATAAGCTTGTGGCGCCTTAATGACGTGGCACAGTATAAGTAGGTCGTCGGAGAAAGTTTTTGTCTTTTTATCTCTAATTTGAGTTTTTTGTGGAAATTAAATCTCTAGTATGATTATTTTATAGAAAATAAATTCGCTTTAGATAGTTAAAGTAAAGTCATTGTTCTTTGTGAGGTTTAATTTAATTTAAGGAATGGTCAACTCAACGAGTATGGCTGTTGGGTTATTGCTGTTAGCGTAGCAACAAAAAACGCGCCCTTAATGAGGCGCGTTTTTGAGCAATACGTTTAAGAGGCTGCGTCTACTGCGTAACAGGCTTAACTTGTTTGGGTTGTCTTACCGCAAGGATAAGTTGTGGTAGCAGTGACATCACTATCATGCCGGTCATTAGTGAGTATTGTACTGCAGTGAATGATTCACCCATTAACACCATGCCTGTCACGATGCCAGCCACTGGGTTTGCGATTCCACCGAAGGTGAAATCAACCACCGACATACGTTGTAGCAACCACACATACATGCCGTAACCCAGCGCTGTGTTTAGGCCAATCACCCACACGAGTCCCATAGCATTACGAGTATCGAAATGAGTCACGGCATTAACATAAGGCTGCGGGTCGATGAATGCATGAACGCCAGACGCGACAGACAAAATCGTACCACCCAGAATCAGTTGCCATGTTAATACCTTCCACCAGTGCATGCGGTTACCCAGTGACTTGGTAATGCTGCTGCCGATGACAATACACATTATTGCGGCAAACATTGCGCCTAAACCGATTGGGTTCAGAGCAATTTGGCTTGGGTTAAACAGTATCCACGCTAAGGTGATCAAGCCAATACCCGAAAGGGCCTGAATCAGATGCGGGCGCTGTTTTTTCACTACCCAGTGGAAGATCATCGCGAACACCGGCACGGAGATCATGCCCACGCCAGAGATTGCCGAAGGCAGCGTTAGCGCCATCACGAAGATCAAGCCAAAGAAGGTCGCGATATTGATAAGGCCCAGTGTGAAAATGATTTGCCACTCGCCTTTTTTAGGCAGTGTTGGTTTTACTGCTAGCAATAACAAACCAGCAGGTAACGCACGCAAAGCACCCAATAATAATGGTGGCCACTCCTGTAGCGTAAATTGCGTCACTGCATAGGTTGTTCCCCAAAAGAACGCGGGGATCATTGCTAATAATATGTTCATTTAAAATATCTTTACGTTAAGATAACTATTGTGTGAACTGTATACTGAGAACTAGTGGTTGTAAAGTATCTTTATGTTAAACTAGTTTGAAGTAATCAGACTAACAACGGAGCGAGATTGCAAATGGATGCTATCGACCGCGTAGTAGAGCAATGGGCAAAGGAAAAGCCCGAACTAGATACTGAGCCTATGGCAATGATGGGTCGGATTATGCGTATTGCCAAGTATATGGAGACGCAAGTTGCCGAGCTTCATAAAAAATACGACATGAAGCTGGGTGAGTTTGATGTGCTGGCGACGTTGCGACGTTCTGGGAAGCCTTACCGACTGACGCCATCTGAACTGATTGGATCCATGATGCTGACATCTGGCGCGATGACCAATCGCCTTGATAAGCTAGAAGCCAAAGGGCTGATCAGTCGTGAACACAGCAAAGAAGACAGACGCAGCGTGAGTGTCCAGTTAACTAAAGATGGTCTTATTCTGATTGACCAAATGATGACTGAACATGTCGAAATGCAGAAAAAACTGGTTAAATCATTGTCTGCGAGTCAGAAGAAGAACACCAACCAACTTCTGAAAACATGGTTGAGCGCGTACGAGTAGTTTTTCTGATCTTCCTTTAGATTCAATAAAAAACCGAAGCTTAATCGCTTCGGTTTTTTTGTGCTTGTTTAAGAACTTCAAGTACAGCGAATTGGCGAGTTAAGCTTGCAGCATCTCGTCACTGAACAGTTCTGCACAACCAATGCCGTTGATGGCGCAACTTTCGTCGATGTCTGAGATGTCACCGCTGACCCCAATCGCACCAAGTACCGTTTTATCCTTATCTCGAATCAGTAGGCCCCCTGGCACTGGCACCATGTTTCCGTGTGCGAGTACGTTTACGGCGGAGATAAATGCTGGTCGATTATCAGCATCTTGGGCGAGTTTTCTAGAGGAACAACCCAGTGCGAGTGCTCCCCACGCTTTAGCAATCGCGATGTCTGGTCGCATCATGCTAGAGCCGTCTTGACGTTGCAGAGAAATCAGCTTGCCACCGCTGTCTAAGACGGCGACCGTCAAAGGTTCTGTGTGGATCTTGTTTCCTGCTTTTAAGGTGCCATCAATGATGGTTAACGCTTGTTGTAGAGTCAAACTTCCCATGTTATCTCCTAGTTTTTCAAGGGGCCGTGTACCAAGCTAAGTCAGCCAATCATTACGCTTGTTGTGAATATCATCGACTGATTCAGCTCGGTACAAGAGTCCTAACTGGACTCTTGTAATAGCCCATAGCTGGGTAAAGTTAGGAAGGCAGCGAACTCTTTGGCTGTAGAAAGTTGATAGAAAAGATCAGCTGTCTCTTCAAATCGACCTGCTGTATAGCGCGAGTCTCCGACTTCATGTTTTATCGTGTCTAGCTCTTGGTAAAGCCAAGAGTGGAATAGTGATTTGGTAAAGGTTTGGCCATCATCGAGTGTTACCCCGTGGTGGATCCACTGCCAGATATTGGCTCTTGAGATCTCAGCAGTCGCGGCATCTTCCATGAGGCCGTAGATAGGCACACAGCCGTAGCCTTGAATCCAAGCTTCGATGTAATACAGCGCGATGCGTATATTCTTACGTACTCCTACTTCGTCGCGACTGCCCTCACAAGGCTTTAGCAACGAGTCTGCATTGATCACATGCTCTGGGCTTTGGAAATCCATTTGGTTTACTTTGCCATCTAAGTGCTTATCAAAGATCGACATTGCCAAATCAACCAGTGCAGGGTGTGCGACCCATGTGCCATCATGTCCGTTCTGAGATTCTCTTTGTTTATCTTCGATAACCTTGGCGGTTACACGTGCCATTTCTTGCGGGTCTTTTGCTGGAATAAAGGCTGACATCCCACCCATTGCTAATGCGCCACGAGCGTGACAAGTGCGCACCAACAGTTGGCTATAGGCGTTGAGGAATTCTTGATCCATGCCGATCCCGTGGCGGTCTGGCAAGATGCGGTCTTTATGGTTTTTCAGCGTTTTGATGTAGCTGAAGATGTAATCCCAACGGCCACAGTTCATCGCTACGATATGATCACGCATGGCGTATAAGATCTCTTCCATTTGGAATACGGCTGGCAGAGTTTCAATCAACACCGTCGCACGAATGGTGCCTTTGGGTACGTGGAAATAGTTTTCGGTGAAGCTGAAAATATCGTCCCACCACTGTGCTTCTTCCATGCTCTCAAGCTTGGGAATGTAGTAGTAAACACCTAAGCCTTGTTTTGCACGTGACTGATAGTTATGGAAAAAGTACAAAGCGAAGTCCATCAAGCAACCGCCGATAGGCTGATTGTTGAATTGGATGGATTGCTCAGGAAGGTGGATCCCTCGTGGGCGTGCGATCAGCAGTGCAGGATCGTCGTTTAATTGGTAACGCTTCTGCTTCTTCTCATCGAAGTAGCTAATGGTGCCAAGGTTGGCGTCTCTTAGGTTGATTTGCCCTTCGACCATATTGGCCCAAGTAGGAGAAGACGCATCTTCAAAGCAGCACATGAAGACTTTCGCGCCTGAGTTTAGCGCGTTGATCACCATCTTTCTTTCGATAGGTCCGGTGATCTCTACGCGGCGATCCAGTAATTCTGGCGGCGGTGTTGCCACTTTCCATTCTTTATTCTGGCGAATGGAAATGGTGTCCTTTCTGAAATTGGGTAACTCACCCTCGTCATATTGAGCTTGTTTTACGTCGCGGTCACTTAGCAGGGCATGACGGCGATCTCCAAACTTATTGACGAGAGCTTCTAAGAATTTTAATGCATCTTTAGACAAGATCTCTTTGTACTCGGAGTTGTCCATCTTCCCAAGTACCTGCATACATTGTACTTCTTCTCTCTCTTTTACGTCATTCATCATTGTTGTCTCCTTTAAACAATACGATGCTACTTTGTATACAAAATGCTCTTTTTAAGGATATTTATATTGTAGAAATTGTAAACAAGCAAACGCTATTTAACATTTATTTATCATTTGATCTTTTTGTAATTTATTTTTACGTAAAGATATTTTATGTAAAGCAATGAATTGTAAGCTTTTCAGGATGAGTGCGTACTTAATGCGATGGGTTGATGTAACGAAATTGTTTCGTTCTGGGGTTGATAAATAGCGAGGATGGTTCATAGTACACAAAAGTTAGTTTAATTGTATACAATCTGAACTGGAGGTTCGAATGGCAATTATGAAAGCGATTGAAGCAGCGGTAGAAGTGCTTAAACGTGAAGGTGTAGACATCGTATTTGGTGTTCCCGGCGCAGCAATAAACCCTATGTATGCGGCTATGAAAAAGCTCGGAGGAATCGACCACGTCTTAGCTCGTCACGTAGAGGGTGCATCCCATATGGCTGAAGGGTACACGCGTACTAATCAAGGCAATATAGGTGTGTGTATTGGTACTTCTGGTCCTGCGGGAACGGACATGATCACGGGTCTTTATTCTGCGTCTGCTGATTCGATTCCAATTCTATGTATCACAGGCCAAGCGCCCCGTGCTCGTCTTCATAAAGAAGATTTCCAAGCGGTCGACATTGAATCTATCGCTAAACCAGTCACTAAGTGGGCGACTACGGTGCTGGAACCTGCACAAGTGCCACGCGCATTCCAAAAAGCCTTTCATTTAATGCGTTCGGGTCGCCCGGGTCCAATCCTGATTGATCTACCGATTGATGTTCAGCTGGCTGAGATTGAGTTTGATATCGATACCTATGAACCGCTAGAACCTTATAAGCCACAAGCAACCCGCGCGCAGGTTGAGAAAGCATTAACCATGATGTCTCAATCGGAAAAACCGCTGATTGTATCGGGTGGTGGCGTGATTAATGCTGGCGCGTCCGAATTGTTGCAACAGTTTGCCGAGATCACTGGAGTTCCTGTGATTCCAACCTTGATGGGTTGGGGCTCGATCCCAGATGATCATGAATTAATGGCAGGCATGGTAGGGCTACAAACGTCTCACCGTTACGGTAACGAAACCATGCTCAACTCTGATTTTGTGTTTGGTGTCGGTAACCGATGGGCAAACCGTCATACCGGCTCTGTCGATGTTTACACTGAAGGCCGAAAGTTTGTTCACGTTGATATTGAACCGACCCAAATCGGTCGCGTGTTCTGCCCAGATTTAGGCATTGTCTCAGATGCGAAAGCAGCGCTAGAGCTAATGGTTGAAGTGGCGCAAGAGTGGCGTGATGCAGGCAAACTGCCGAACCGAAATGCTTGGGCAAGTGAGTGTCAGGAACGCAAATCGACCATGCTGCGAAAAACCAATTTCGACGAAGCACCAATGAAACCGATGCGTGTTTATGAAGAGATGAACAAGGCATTTGGTCGTGATACTTGCTATGTGAGCACCATTGGTTTGTCGCAAATCGCCGCCGCTCAGTTCCTGCATGTTTATAAGCCTCGTAACTGGATCAACTGTGGTCAAGCAGGCCCATTGGGTTGGACAACACCTGCTGCATTAGGCGTACGAGCGGCCGATCCTGACCGCGATATTGTCGCTATCTCTGGTGATTATGATTTCCAATTCATGATTGAAGAGCTGGCGGTAGGTGCGCAGTTCAACTTGCCATACATTCATGTGTTGGTGAACAACTCATACCTAGGATTGATTCGCCAAGCGCAGCGCCAATTTGATATCGACTATTGTGTACAACTGGCTTTTGATAACCAGAATGCGCCAGAGCTTGAGGGCTACGGTGTTGACCATGTCGCAGTTGTTGAAGGCCTAGGCTGTAAGGCAATTCGAGTTCGTGAACCAGACCAAATTGCCGCTGCGTTTGAGCAAGCCAAAGAGCTGATGAACAAGCATAAGGTCCCGGTTGTTGTTGAGTTGATTCTTGAGCGAGTAACCAACATTGCGATGGGCGTTGAGATCAATGCTATTAACGAATTTGAACCGCTTGCCGAAAGCCGTGGCGATGCCCCAACAGCGTTAGCGTACAAGTAATCATTAAGTAATGTGTATCCGTAGAGCTGAGGTTTAGCTCTACGGAAAGTCTCCAATAGAGCGAGGCTTACTAAGCAAACGTAGCTCCACCAAATAACCGTTGCTTCACTAAACAGTCATAGTTTCACCAAATAAAGAATAAGGACAGAGTCATGGCAAAATTTGCAGCAAACTTGTCAATGTTATTCACGGAAGTTGATTTTATGGATCGCTTTGAAGCCGCCGCAGAAGCGGGCTTTCAAGGTGTGGAGTATCTTTTCCCTTACGCCTTTGATGCTCAGGCAATCAAAGCAAAGCTCGATGCTAATAACCTAGAGCAAGTGCTATTTAACTTGCCTGCGGGTGATTGGGACGCTGGCGACCGTGGTATCGCGGTCGACCCTGCACGAGTTGAAGAGTTTCAAGCGGGTGTACCTAAAGCTATCGCTTACGCAAAAGCGCTCGGTTGTACTCAAGTGAATTGCTTGGCCGGGATTGTTCCGCAAGGTGTGACCCAACAAGATGCGCAATCGGCGTTTGTGATTAACCTGCATTACGCGGCGAACGCGCTAGCAGCAGAAGGCATTAGCTTAGTGATAGAGGCGATCAATACCCGTGATATTCCGGGCTTCTTCTTGAACACGACTGAGCAAGCCAAAGCGATCATCAAAGAGGTAGGGAGCGATAACCTTTCTATCCAATACGATATTTATCACATGCAGATTATGGAAGGCGATCTTACGCCGACCATGCAGCAGAACATTGGTCAAATCGCACACGTTCAACTGGCTGACAATCCAGGTCGACACGAACCGGGGACTGGAGAAATCAATTACCCATTCGTGCTCAATTATCTTGATGAGCTTGGTTATCAAGGCTGGGTTGGCTGCGAATACAAGCCAAAAACAACGACGACAGAAGGCCTTGGTTGGCTACACCAGTACCGTTAATTGCGTCTGGTAACCCTCAAACGTTAAGGAGAACAACATGTCTAAAATTGCATTTATCGGAACTGGCATCATGGGGAAACCTATGGCGAGTAACCTTCAAAAAGCAGGTCACGATTTGATTCTGTCGGATCACTTTAATGCAGCACCTGCCGATCTTGTGGCAGCGGGTGCAACGGTCTGCCACTCACCAGCGGAAGCGGCTGAAGCAGCGGATATCATTATCCTAATGGTGCCGAATACCCCTCAAGTGGAAGATGTCCTGTTTGGTGACAACGGTGTTGAGAAAGGCCTAATGGCGGGCGGTGCAGCTGGAAAACTGGTTATCGACATGAGTTCAATTTCGCCAATCGCGACCAAAGCAATTGCAGCGCGAATCAATGAAGGTGGTGCTTCATACCTTGATGCACCGGTATCAGGTGGCGAAGTAGGCGCTATTAATGCAGCGCTGACTATCATGGTTGGTGGTGAGCAAGACGCCTTTGATAAAGCGCGCCCTTTGTTCGAAATCATGGGTAAGAATATTACGCTGGTGGGTGATAACGGAGCAGGCCAAACGTGTAAAGTGGCTAACCAGATCATTGTTGCTCTGAATATCGAAGCCGTGTCTGAAGCCTTGGTATTTGCTTCAAAAGCTGGCGCTGATCCAGCACGCGTACGTCAGGCGCTATTAGGTGGCTTTGCTAACTCTAAGATATTGGAAGTACACGGCGAGCGCATGGTTGAAGGCACATTTGACCCTGGCTTTAGAATCTCGCTTCACCAGAAAGACCTGAACTTAGCGCTAACGGGCGCTCAAGAATTGGGTGTCGCACTGCCGAATACGGCTAACGCTCAAGAGCTGTTTGGCGAGTGCGCCGAAATGGGCGGTGAAGGTTGGGACCACTCTGCGCTTATCCAAGCGATTGAGAAACGTTCTGACCACTCGATTCGTTAATTAATTAGGGCTGCTATCGATTCGTAGCCCAACAGTTTGTTTATAAATCGCGTAGTTTCGTCTCCTTTTATACGCGTTCCTGATACAGGGCAGAGGTTGAAGTTGTTCCTTTCCAACTTGATCTTAGCAGGCACCCTTTGGCCTTGTATCGGGGTTCTTTTTTTCTCCGTCAACTAAGGAGTGGCTGATGGACATTGATGCTAAGCAGTTTCTACAAACCCTTTTCTCAAGTGCTGTTAATCAGGCGCTACCTAAAAATCACATCGAACCTTTTCTTCCTCAAGACATTTTTTATCGCTCTGCTAATCAAGCCGGGCGTACTGTGGTGATAGGAGCAGGAAAAGCAGCCGCGTCGATGGCCGCAGAGCTTGAAGCGGTTTGGCAGGCAAAGAAACAGCAAGATCTCGCACTGCGTGATCTTGAAGGCTTAGTGGTGACTCGTTATGAACACACCGCCCCTTGCGAACATATCGAAGTGATTGAAGCGGCGCACCCCGTGCCAGATGCGATGGGCTTAGAAGTGAGCCAACGTATGCTGCAATTGGTGAGTGGCTTGAGTGCCGACGACACGGTTATTTGCCTACTGTCGGGGGGCGGTTCCGCTTTGTTAAGTCTGCCCGGTGGCGACATCAGCTTGGCAGAGAAGCAACAAATCAATAAGGCGCTGCTCAAATCAGGCGCCGCCATTGATGAGATGAATTGTGTTCGTAAACATCTATCTTCGATAAAAGGCGGTCGACTCGCCAAAGCGGCGTATCCTGCAAGGGTAGTGTCACTGGCGATTTCTGATGTACCGGGTGATGACATTAGTGTGATTGCCTCTGGCCCAACCGTACCCGACACCACCACGCGTTTTGATGCGATGGCAATTTTAGAGCGTTACCAAATAGAAACACCACGCACGGCATTTGAATGGTTAAATAATCCAGAGTCAGAAACCGTAAAGCCAGATGACGTATGTTGGAAAAATGCAGAGCACCATATTATCGCGACCCCGATGTCGGCATTGGAATCCGCTGCAGCAGAAGCTGAAGGCTTGGGCATTCCGGCTTATGTGTTGAGTGATTGCATAGAGGGAGAAGCGCGAGATGTTGCGAAGGTGCACGCTGCGTTGGCTAAGCAAGTGGCCAATCACAAGCACCCATTTGAGGCGCCTTGCGTGATACTTTCCGGTGGCGAAACCACAGTAACCGTTAAAGGCAATGGTCGCGGTGGGCGTAACTGTGAGTTCTTGTTGAGCCTATATAACGAGCTTAAAGGCCAAGACAACATATTTGCATTGGCTGCTGATACCGACGGGATTGATGGCGTGGAAGACAATGCGGGCGCATGGATCACGCCTCAAACATGGCAACAAGGTTCGAGCCTGTCGCTTAAAGCGCAAGACTACCTCGATGCCAACAACAGCTACGATTTCTTCAAGCAAGTCGATGTGCTTCTTACCACGGGGCCGACGCTGACAAATGTGAATGACTTCCGCGCAATATTGATTCTTTAACTTGAACAGTTCAAAAACACGGTATGGAATGGTCGCTTCTTAACAAATAGAGCGGCCATTTTATTGTTATCAATGCGGTGACCTTGAGTTCTGAGATTATCTTCTGGACTAATGAAGCACGTTGATTACTATGATTTTAGTAACGAGCTGTAAAGGATGCAATATGTCTAGGATCAGACAAAAGAATCAAGATTTAATCATCGAAGTCGCGTGTGAACAATTCGCCACTCATGGTTATGCTGCAACAAAAATGGCCGATATCGCGAAAGCGGCCGACATTCCCAAGCCTAACGTATTCTATTATTTCAGCTCTAAAGATAAGCTCTACAACGCTGTGCTTGAAACCGTCACTCAACCCTTACTAGAAGCGTCTCGTCCGATTGAAGAGCTCAGCGATCCTGTTGAAGCTTTGTCTCAATATATTCAAACCAAGCTGATCATTTCTCGCGACCATCCACATGCTTCTAAGGTATTTGCCAATGAAGTGATGTCTGGCGCTAAAGTATTGCCGAAAGAGATTGGTGACGAGCTGTATAAGCAATCCCAGATGATTCTTGATAAGTTCTCGACATGGTCGGCGCAGGGCCTAATGGACGATGTTCCCGCTCATCACCTGATGTTTACCATCTGGGCGGCAACTCAAACCTACGCCGATTTTGGCTGGCAGATTTGCAGCGTGATGCAGAAGGACCAACTCGATGATAAAGACTATGCCGATGCCGCTCAGTTCATCACACAGTTAGTGATTAAAGGCTGTGGTGTGAAAAGCTAATGTTGTTTGAACGTTTATCTAGGTGTGTGAGTGACTATAAGCACAGAACCTCTTTTGTGACCTGTTGTGCAATAACTCATTTATCTTGAATTCGGTTCGATTAGGTATGCCATTTTATTTAAATGACAGGTTATAGTATCGCGAAAATTGGCGGCACTTACTCTTCTGAAAAGCGAAAAGCGAAAAGCGAAAAGCTGGAAACTTATAGATGAAGCCGCTAACAATATTACACGCACAACATTAAGGTTTAGCAATGACGCTTAAAAGCTTGGCATGCACCATCAGCGCAGTTCTGCTTGCAGGTTGCGGTTCAACGGTCGCGACGCAAACATACAACGCTGATCTGATCATCACCAACGGACAGGTTCTCACCATCAATTCAGAAATGGATGTGATTGAAGATGGTGTTGTTGTAGTGAAAAACGACCAGATCATCGCAGTCGGTACCGAGGATTTAATGACTCAATATCGCGCAGAAAAAGTGATTGATGCTCAAGATGGAATCGTCATGCCGGGTATGGTGAACGCGCACAACCATTTACCGATGATCGCGTTTCGTGGCTTAGGGGAAGAGGGTATTTCGAATCGTCTGTTCGCTTACTTCTTCCCTCTAGAAGCCGAAAAGCTAAGCCGTGAACTGATTTACAACGCAACCAAGCTTGGCTCTATCGAACTAGCACAAAGCGGTGTAACCACTTATGCCGATATGTATTACCACATGGATGAAATGGCCAAGGCGACCAAAGAAGTCGGCTTACGCGCTGTGCTCGGCGAAACCGTGATTAAGTTCCCAGTGGTCGATGCCAAAGAACCTTATGGCGGCATTGAATACGCCAAAGGCTTTATCGAACAATACAAAAACGATGAGCTAATCACGCCTGCTTATGCGCCACATGCGGTGTACACCGTGAGCAAAGATAAGCTGCAAGAAATCAACAAGCTGTCTGCTCAATACGATGTGCCGGTGCTGATTCACGTTGCTGAATTCCCAAATGAAGAGAAACGCATCAAAGATGAAACTAAGGCAACATCGCCAGTCGAATACATGGATGAAATTGGTGTGCTGGACGAGCGCGTAGTTATTGCTCACGGTATCCATCTTTCGGAGAACGATCAAAAGCTTCTAAAGCAAGCTGACGCAGGGATCTCATACAACCCAATGGCGAACGCTAAAGGTGCAACTGGCATCGCACCAGCATGGGATATGTACCGTGCTGACATGCGAGTAGGCTTAGGAACAGATGGCCCAATGAGCTCTAACCAAGTCGATATCATGCGCACATTAAGCTACGCAGCGAACATGCAACGTTTAAAGCATTCTGACCGCACTATCATGATTCCTGAGCAAGTTATCGAGATGGCGACATTAGGTGGCGCGAAAGCCCTACACATGGAAGATCAAATCGGTTCTCTTGAAGCGGGTAAGAAGGCAGACATCGTGATTGTAGAGACAACATCAGCGAACATGATGCCAAATTACGACCCTTACGCGACCTTGGTTTACCAAGCGAACCCAAGCAACATCGACACGACGATTGTGAACGGCCAAATCGTAATGGAAAACCGCGTGATGCAGACGGTTCAACTGGATGACATCCGCCAAAGCGTCGATGAGTTCGAAGCAGACATCACTGAGTTCGCGAAAGAGCTTTCTAAGAAAGCGATTAAGTCTAAGAGCTTGATGGATTAGTGATCAAATAATGAAGCTCTAAACTGCTTACACTAGGTATTTTTAACACGATGGTTAGCTCTGACATTATAAGGAAATGGAGCTAGCCACCTTAATGTAAAACGCCTTATTTTTTCTAAAAAAGCCTCTCCCCAAATATCCAAAAAGTAGACTTGGCTCATGTTTCCAATGTGACCAATATTCAAGTCGAACGGTGATACAGCGAATGTATCACGATACTTTGTACTTGTTTAATTCCTGAGTTTTATAGTGGCGGCGAAAGCGAAAGCTCGTATCCTAATAAAACTATAAAGGTAAAAAATGAAAAGCCAAGTTCTACTTTGTTCTACTCTTATTGCCCTTTCTTCTATGCCCACTTTTGCTGGTGAAACTAAGTTAGACGTGCGTTTTGGTCATAACACTGCGTCTGATATTCGCGACAGCCGAGTAAAATTCATGCACACCTTCGATACTGGTTTTTACTTCAGTGCGGAGGCCGCCCAGATTCATAACGACGGTTACTTTGCTGGTAACGATTCAAATGATGAAGACACTAATGGTCTAAAGGCTGCTGCGCAAGAATTTGAGGCGACATACAAGTTCGAAATCAATGAGCAGTGGTATTGGGCTCCGGGTCTTGTCACAGTGACAGCACCAAATTGGACTGAATACCGTCCATACTTGAAGTTGGGTACAAGCTTCGAAAACGGAGTTTCTCTAACTGGTCGTTATCGTTATAACTGGTCCAACGATGCAAACGGGAAAGATTACTTGGATGGCAGTGGCACAACTCGTGGTGCTTCGAATCAGTTTGATATCTGGCTATCTAAAAGCTTTGGTGATGTGGGGCTAATGTATAACCCGAGATACCGTTATCAAGACGGTGTTGACCAAGGCACTGGTCGAGATGATTATTGGGAACATACTGTTATGGTTAACTATAAGGTTAATGAAACTTGGACGCCATACATGGAGCTAGTGTCTGTCGATGAAACCTATGTGGACTCTAACGGCAATCGAGAAAACGATTATGCAGTACGTTTAGGGTTTGTCATGAACTTGTAATTTGATGAATATACAGAGCATTCCTTGTCCATAATATCGTAGAAAACAAAGAGCAGCCTTAAGCGCTGCTCTTTTTGTATTTGGAGAACAGGAAAAGGGTGAGATTAAAAGGTCAGCAGTTCTTTACCAATTTGGTCTACGATTTGCAATGAATGAATCTGAGACTCCCTACCATATAAAGAGATGCCATCCACTTGCTCTTCTAGTGCTACGTTTTGGTGGCAAACCTGGTCGAGTGTTGAGCCTTGATGGCTTATTCCTACCACCTTCAATCCCTTACGCTTAGCATTTTGCGCCATTTCTATTACAGCGTTGGTTTCACCAGACTTGCTGATCAATAGCAGAGTACCGAGTTCGGCACGGGTGAGCTGGTGAATATCTGTGATTACCAAGTGAGGTACGTTAGCTAAGGATAGAAATCGAGACAGGTAATTTACGCTAACGATGGATGCACCGCGTGAATACAGATACACCACAGGGGATAACTTCAATGTATTGGCAACCCCCGCAATTTGTTGCTGATTCATGTGACTTGAAGGTGTTGTCACATTTTGCTTGAGCTCATTAGAGAGTTTATACCTGAGTTCAGTGTAACTCGCGTAGCCCATCTTTTTGCAAACTCGATTTACCGATGTAGTTGTTGTTAAAGCCTTATTTGCAATGGTCTTAGCCGAAATCTCATGGAGCTCACTGGCGTGGCCGATCAAATACTCGTAAATCGCACGTTCTATACCTTGAAATGTGTTCATTGCTCTCAGCTATTATTTAAGAAACTATCAATATTACGCGCGAAAATGAGGCAAATTACCATGACTTCAATCACAGATGTATCGTGATACTTCGGTTGTACGATGAAACAGTGTCGGTACACATTCACGCTTCATATACTGGCCGCAGTTGATAAGAACAAGGTATTAAACCATGGCTAAGAAAAAACTGGTTGCAGTGACCGCTTGTCCTACAGGGATAGCGCACACCTTCATGGCAGCTAAAAAAATTCAGAGCTGGGCTGAAAAGCAAGGCTATGAAGTTAAAGTCGAAACTCAAGGTAGTGATGGTGTTAAAAACAAGCTGACAGCTCATGATATCGCTACTGCGGACGGTGTGGTATTAGCCGTTGATGTGCCAATTATGGACATGGAACGATTTGATAACGCGAACCCGCTACAAGTTCGTACCCAAGAGCTGATTAAACGTGTTGACGATTTACTGCCGACAGTTTTCCTGCGTGGTAAAGAAAAGTCTGACGCTAACGTCGAAGTGCATGACGAAAAACGTTCCGCTTACCAGGTGGCCATTGGTCATATTATGACAGGTATAAGCTACATGTTGCCTGTGGTTGTACTTGGTGGGTTATTGATGGCTGTGGCGAAAATCACTGGCGAGTTCATTGATATTTCGGGAACACCAATTCAAACGCTCGATAAGCTTGGTTTCATGACAATTAAGTTTATGTATCCAATCTTTGCCGGATACCTTGCTTATTCGATTGCGGGTAAACCTGCACTTATTCCAGCCTTTATTGGCGGTTTGATGACCGATGAGCCTTACAAACGATTTTTCGACCTGGAAGGGTGGGCGCCATCAGGCTTCTTCGGCGCCATTGCTATTGGTTTCCTTGTGGGCTATTTGGTCCGTTACCTTAACGATGTTATTCGAGTAAGAACTGATCTTACGACTCTAAAAACCATGCTGTTAGTACCTGCGGTAACTGGCGTGGTGATGGTGTTAACCATGGAGTACGTGATTAATCCGTTCTTTGGTGCTCTAAACCTTGCAATGATTAACGTGTTCACTGAAGCCGGCGACGCAGGCCGGGGTATTTACTCGATGGTGATTGCTGCAGGTACTGCTTTTGATTTAGGCGGTCCGATCAACAAAGCCGCAGGTTCAGTAGCGCTTGGTCTTAACGGGATGGGCGAAGGCTTCGACCTAATTGCCCGTGAGCTGGGAATTGTTATCCCACCGATTGGCGTTGGCTTGGCTGCGATGCTAGACGGTAAATTCCGTAAACGTGTATTTACCCCAGAAGAGCAAACGGTCGGTAAGACGTCTCTAATGCTTGGCATGATTGGTATTTCAGAAGGTGCGATTCCCTTCATTCTTAAGAACCCTAAGATGATCCCAATTATGATCCTTGGCTCAATCATAGGTACTCAACTTGCGGTTGTCCTCAATGTTTTCCAAAGCTTACCGCTACCAGCTGTTTGGGGGTGGTTCCTATCATCAGACCCAATTAGCTACACCTTATCCGTGTTCGTTGGTTCAGGGTTTATTGCCGTCGCATTGCTGTTATGCACCAAACCTCAGCCGAGTAATGCTTAATTAAGCGTCCTCATCATTTGAAATTTAATGGGGGAAGTGACCGCTTCCCCTCAATTGAAAATTTAGATAAGTCGAGATAAATCAATGGCTAAAATTCATGTAATTCCACATACGCACTGGGATCGTGAGTGGTATTTTACTCAGCAAGACAGTGACGTTTTGGCTACGTATAACTTCACTAAAGTTATCGAAACGTTGGAAACTCAGCCTGAGTACAGTTGTTATCACTTAGATGGTCAATCATCTATCGTTGAGGATTATCTTAAAGTCCTGCCGCACATGCGTGATCGCTTGGCACAACTCGTTTCTGATAAGAAGCTATTTATAGGACCTTGGTATACACAGACCGATACCTATAATGTGGCGGGTGAGTCGATCATTCGTAATCTTAAATACGGTATGCATATTGCGGAAAGTTTAGGGCATAGCATGAAGGTGGGTTACCTACCTGATACGTTTGGCCATAACGCACAAATGCCGACTTTGTTTAAAGGCATGGGAATCGATAATATTATTTTCTGGCGCGGAATTGATTATGACCAACAGGTAGAGCGTTCTAATTTTAATTGGCGTTCTGCGGGCGGGGATGTGATTTATGCTTATAACCTTGTCCATGGTTATGGCGCAGCTAAAAACATGGTGGCGACCCCTGATCATCTAGACAAGAAAATCTTCCCAATGGTCGAGAAAATCAAATCTCTCTCTGGCTTGAGTGAAGTGCTTATTCCATCTGGTGGCGATCAGGTGAATATTGATCCTGAGCTCCCTAAAACGTTACAAGCTGCCTCGCATCGCTCACCGGAGCAAGACGTATATGCGATCTCTTCTATGGAAGCATTTGTTGATGTTTTACGCGATAACAGCGATAGCTTTGAGACTTATAAAGGTGAATTTAAAGCCCCGCGTTACGCTCGAATTCATAAGACGATCGGCTCAGTTAGATATGACATTAAAAAGCTAAATTTCGATATAGAGCAGTTTTTGATTAAGAAGCTTGAAGTTGTCATCGCAATTGCGAAAGCACAAGGTATTACTGTCCATACAGAGCTGATAGATATCGCTTGGAAGAAGATTCTTGAGTGTCATGCGCACGATAGTATTGGTGGCTGCAATAGTGATGCGACCAATGCCGATATTATGCATCGCTTAAAGCAGGCTCAAGAAATTTGCCACGGTTTGTATAACCTTGTTATCAAAGAGATTGCTAGTAGCTGCCATGATAATGAGTTGATGTTGTTCAACGGCCAAATTAAACCATACACAGGGCTTGTTAAGGCCGTGGTATTTAGTTCGCATGAAAGCATCGCAATCTCAGATGGCAACGAACAATGTGCTATCGAAGTGATTAAGCGAGAGACGTTAGATGGTGGCAAGGTCATTGAAGTTACCAAAGACGGTGAAAAAGAAGTTGCGGTTCCTCCTTACTATCGTTTCGAGTTGAATATCTCAGTTAATGACTTACCAGCGATGGGATACCAAGTATTTGAAGTACAGCCATGTGACGTGATCAATCGTCAAGTGGAAGTACGTAAGCAAATATCGATTGAAAATGAAGTAATGATGCTGACGTGTGAGGGAAGCCAGCTTCAGTTAGTCGATAAAAAGGCTAATCGCGTTATTCCTCGACTTCTTACATTTGAAGAACAAGCTGATGATGGCGACTCCTATGATTTCTCACCGTTGCGAGGAGATACACCGTTATATAACCACGCTATTGAGCTTATCGAAACGCGGGTAGGTGAAACTGAGCAAGTGATGTTAGTGCGCGCGACACTCGATATTCCATTTGATCTTAGCGCCCGAACTGCGAATCAGAACGATCATCAGGCGACGTTTGAAATTAGCTTAACGCTTAGCCATGGCAGCGAGCAGCTAATAGTCAACATCACAACGATCAACCAGGCGAAAGATCACCGAGTGCGTGTGTTAGTTAATTCTGACGTTCAATCCAACACCTCGATTAGCACCCAGCCATTTGCATTGATGGAGCGTTCAATTGCGCCGTCAATTGAAGGTTGGAAGGATAAGTTCCGAGAATGCCCTATTGATATCGAAACCACTGAAGGTGCTGTGGCGTTAGCTGAGCCAAATAAAGCCGTTGTGATTAATGGTAGTGGGCTTAAAGAGTTTCAAATCATCAAGGGGCAATGCTCAGACAAAATCGCACTCACCCTCTTCAAGGGTACTGGTGTACTTGGTAAAGATGACTTAGCGTGGCGACCAGGTCGTGCTTCTGGCATCAATAATACCGTAGTACACACTCCTGATGCACAACTACAAAAATCCATGCAATTTAGTTTTGCTTTGGCATTAACGAAAGATGCTCAGCACAACACAATTCGTCGGTTAGAGCGCGAATACCTTGACGCACCATTTAGCTATCAAAAGCAAATGTTGAACAGTTTTGAGAATCGATTAGAGCGCTTCCAAGTTCGATTTGATTCACGTGAGCGTTTGGCTTCATTTAACCTGCTTTCACTCAAACAGCCGCTTGAACTATCAAGTATCGGGCACTCGTTCTATAAACAAGATGCGGTGATCATTCGATTGTTTAACCCTACGCCTTCAGTCGTTGAACTAGAACTAAATGCGTTTGAACAGTTTCAGCAAGTTGAGCTGGTGGATTACCGAGAACAGCCAAAAACGTACGCAGACTCAACAAGCGTTGAGAGTATTCCTAAAGCCGTTGTTCAACCAAACAACAGCATCGATTTACGCGTAACGTTTGCCGTTGCTCAATAAGGACAAAGATATGATTGAAAAAATACTCTTCAACAAAGTCGCCGATATTTATGGTGAAGAAGAAGCACACTCGGTAACGCAAGAGATCTTAGCCTTAATTGAGAAATGGAAGCCAAGTGCTCCACAATACACACCGTGGGTTGATGAGAATACATCTTACCTGATTACTTACGGTGACAGCTTTGCTCGTAACGACGAAAAAACATTGAGCAGTATGAAAAGTTTTGCTGATAAGTACCTAAAAGACTCAATCAGCAATATCCATATTCTACCTATGTTTCCGTACACCTCTGATGATGGCTTTAGTGTGGTCGATTACCGAAAGGTCGATGAGAAGTTGGGTGACTGGGAACACCTCAATGCTTTGTCTGAGAACTTTGATTTGATGTACGACTGTGTGATCAATCACATCTCAAAAAGCAGTGATTGGTTTCAAGGTTACTTAGCAGGTGATACGCAATACCAAGATTACTTTGTTGAGTCTGACCCAAGCCTAGACTACTCGAGTGTTACGCGCCCCCGCGCTTTACCGCTCCTTACACCATTTAGTAAGGCTTCGGGGGAGACATCTCATGTGTGGACTACTTTCTCTGAAGACCAAATTGATATCAACTTCCGAAGCTCGAAAGTGTTGCTAGAAAGTATCGATATTTTATTGATGTATGCAGTAAACGGCGGCCGTTCAATACGCCTAGATGCCATCGGTTTTATCTGGAAAGTATTAAATACAACGTGTATTCACTTGCCGGAAGCACATCAGATTATCCAGCTATGGCGAATCATCTTTGATGAGACGGTTCCTGGCGCGTTACTAATCACTGAAACAAATGTGCCACACAAGGAAAATATTTCGTATTTCGGACAAGGAAATGAAGCACACATGGTGTATCAGTTCCCGCTTCCGCCTTTGACTCTGCATGCATTCATGAGTCAAAACAGTTCTGTATTGACCGAATGGGCGAAAGGCCTAACCGAAGAAGCAATGGCTTCACTGCAGCAAGGGAATAAGACAACTTACTTTAACTTCCTTGCGAGCCATGATGGTGTCGGTGTTCGTCCAACGGAAGGGATCCTGACCAATGAAGATCGTTTGTTAATGTGTGAACAGGTTGAGCGTAAAGGTGGTCGCGTAAACTATAAAAACAACAGTGATGGGTCTCAGTCTCCTTATGAGTTGAATATCAATTACTTAAGTGCATTAACTGAAGCTTCCGATAGTGATGATGAGAAAGCGAGAAAATTCTTGGCGGCTCAATCTATCTTGCTTTCATTTATTGGTGTGCCTGCGATTTACTATCACAGTTTACTGGGCAGTGAGAATGATATTAACGGGATGGTTGAATCGGGTATTAACCGCAGAATCAATCGTGAGAAGTTCGGTTTAGACGAGTTAGAGGCGGAGCTAGCCGAAGCAGGCTCATTGCGCCAACAAGTTTATAGCCAGATGGTTGAGTTGGTGAAGCTGCGTAAAACTCAGCCTGCATTTTCTCCACTTATGAGCCAAAAAGTTCTAGACCTAGGTGAAAAGGTGTTTGCATTGCAGCGCGGCGAAGGAGATGAATCTATTCGCTTTGCTCTGAACTTAAGTGAGGCGCCGCAAGAGATTTGCCTTGATGCAAGTGGTTATGACTTGATTAGTCGTGAGCAGTTAGCAAATGTCTTTACATTGAAACCGTTTCAATTTGTTTGGCTGAAGAGTCATAAGGAATAGCGCATGAAATTATCTAACCTAACGTCCGAAAGCTTAATTCTGTTAGATGCGGTGTTCGATGACCGATTTGCAGCTATTAACGCATTGACTGACAAGATCGACCAAGCTGGCAAATTAACAAATAAACAGCAGTTTTTAGATGCTGTATTGCATCGTGAAGAAGAGGGGCCAACAGCTCTGGGTGAGTACTTAGCGGTCCCTCACGGTAAATCTCCGGCGGTTATTGAGCCTGTGTTTGCCTGTGCTTTCGTTAAAGATGAATTGATGTGGCAGGGTATTGATGGTGATGAGCCCGTCAATATGATCTTCTTGATTGCGATCCCGCCAGCAGAAGCTGGATCTACGCACATGGAAGTGTTAACGACATTGACGTCTTCTCTTGTAGACGATGAATTCCGTGATGAGTTATTGGCCGCGAATTCGACTCAACAGATTATGAAGTTGCTCGGTTCAGAGGACGACTGTTCTCAAGACGCGAGCAATACTCACAGTGAAGCAAAGTCAGACTCTGAATCTCAGAAGCAAGAAGAGCCTGAAATGGCGAAGGACATTAGTCAAATAGCCTACCCGGTGGTTTTAGGTATTGGCCTGGTCATTTCAGCGTTTTTGTTCTTACTGCTCTAGAGTGAATATCTTCGATGAAAATAGTGATTGCTCCAGACTCATTTAAAGAGTCGCTGACAGCTAAGCAGGTCTGTGAATGCATTGAACAAGGTTTTGTTCAAGTATTTCCACAAGCTGAATACGTACACCTTCCTCTCGCGGACGGTGGTGAGGGAACGGTTGATGTATTGATGCAAGGTTTAGAGGGCGAGATAAGACTTTCGCCAGTGACCGGGCCGCTAAAGTTAGATTCACTCGACTGTGGTGTGACGGCTCAATGGGCGCTACTTGATAACGGCAGTACTGCCTTAATTGAAGTGGCGGCGGCATCAGGCTTAGATCTGCTCGATGTTTCTCAACGTAACCCTGCAGTGACCACTACCTATGGTACTGGCGAGCTCATATGTGAAGCATTAGATCTAGGTGTGAGCAAAATAATGCTTGGCCTCGGTGGTAGTGCAACCAACGATGGTGGGGCTGGTATCGTACAGGCTTTAGGTGGAAAGCTACTGGATCGAGAAGGAAACGAATTACCAAAAGGCGGTGCTGCGCTTTCTAATCTTGCCCGCATCGATTTGTCTGGTGTTCACCCCCGTTGTAAGCAAGTGGAATTCATAGTGGCATGCGATGTTGCGAACCCACTTGTTGGGGGTAATGGAGCTAGTGAGGTGTTTGGTCCTCAAAAAGGAGCGTCTCCAAGTTTGATTGCTGAATTAGAGCGTTGTTTATCTAACTTTGCCAAGGTTGCTTTCTCAATAACTGGTGTCGACCGTTGTTCTAGCGCTGGGTTTGGAGCTGCGGGTGGCACCCCTTTGGGTGTCTCCTTGTTATTTGATGTTCAAATTAAGCCTGGGATTGAGATGATTTTAGATGCGTTAGACGCTGATAAAGTTCTAGAACAGGCTGATCTGGTGATTACGGGCGAAGGCCAAATGGATAACCAAACCCTGCAAGGTAAAACGCCATTTGGCATTGCTAAGCGAGCTAAGGCGAAGTCGATTCCAGTGATTGGAATTGCAGGTTCTTTAGGTTCTGAAATCGATGATTTATACGCCACAATCGACAGTGCTTTTGCCACTGTTCGCTCACCACAGAGCCTTGAACAAGTGCTTCAAGAGGCGAGCATGAACGTGACTCAAACATCTCGAAATATCGCTGCTACCCTCAAGTTGGGTGCGTCAATGATTAATGTTAAGTAGCTGACTAAGTTTGATTACTTGCAAGTGATACAAAGAAATATCTATGTCTTTATTTAAATTAGATAATGTTATTCAGCATTATCCGTGGGGAAGTAAACAGTCTATTTCTGAGCTGTTTGATATTCAAAATCCTAATTCCGAACCTCAAGCTGAAATTTGGATGGGGGCTCACCCTAGAGGCTGCTCAAGAGTTGCTGATACAGGCCAGCTGCTATCGGAGGTTTTAAGCCAAGATAGCAAGGGAATGTTTGGGGAATACACGGAAGCAAGGTTCGGCGAACTACCTTATTTGTTTAAAGTTCTCGCGGCAGAAACCCCTCTATCGATACAAGTACACCCAAGTAAGAAAAAGGCCCAGCTTGGTTTTGAACGAGAGAATAAGCTAGGCATTAGTTTGGATGCATCGAATCGAAACTACAAAGATCCTAACCATAAACCTGAACTGGTTTATGCGCTGACTTTCTACAAAGCTATGAATGGTTTTAGGCCTATTCCGCAAATTATAGAGCTGTTTAAAGAAGCCGAAATTAGCGCACTGGATATTGAGATCTCTGCACTAGCAATTAGTCCCAACAGCGAAGGCTTGAAAGTGTTTTTTACCTCGGTGATGACACTTGAAGGTGAGCGAAAAAAGTTAGCGCTAGAGCAGCTGTATTCGGCTTATGAACGTAGACCGAAGACTGCTATGGGGCGAGAAGCATTACAGTACAGCAAAGGCTTTGAACAGCATTATGTCGATGATATTGGTTTATTTTCGCCACTCATGTTGAACACAATCGAGCTTGCACCGGGTGAGGCAATGTTTTTGCATGCCGAAACCCCGCATGCTTATATCGAAGGTACTGGGCTAGAGATTATGGCGAACTCAGATAATGTGTTACGTGCAGGTCTCACTCCTAAGTTTATCGATGTACCTGAATTGATTGATAATACGTGTTTTGAAACGACGGATATCGAAGGCATCAAACTGAAACCTATCGAGAAAGAAGACAAGTTGAGTTTCCCTATACCTGTTGATGATTTCGGCTTCGACATCTTGTCAGTGAACGAAGAGGTCTGCCAACAGTATCTACGGAGCGCAGAGATTTTATTTTGTATCGGTGGTGAGGTAACGGTTTCAACTAAAGAGCACAAGTTAATGCTGAGTTCAGGTGAGTCAGTGTTCATCAGTAACGATGCTGGAATGTATGAATATCAGGGACAGGGAATACTTGCTCGAGCGTACAACTAAGTCGAAATTTGTCTAGTCGAAAGCATCCAGTTGTTATCACTCAATTTCTCTAGTGACACAAGAAAGGCCGACATCATGTCGGCCTTTTTGTTTTCGCTTTTCTAGTTGGCGTGTACCTAGTTATTCATCGCCAGTTTACCTAGCTTCATTGCAGCTGCATGGTGGCGGTGCATCAGTCGCTCCATGTCTACGCCAATCACGGCACCATCGTTAACTCGCCATTTTCCGGCTACCATCACTTTATCCGCTTGTTGAGCACCACAAAGTAGTAATGCAGCCAGTGGGTCGTGGCTGCCAGAAAAACGAATATCATCGAGCTTGAACATCGCGATATCGGCTTGTTTGCCAACCTCTAGTGTACCAATGTCGGTTCTGCCCATTGCCGCGGCAGAACCGGATGTCGCCCAGCGCAATGCATCAAAGTGTGAAACGTTGGCGGAACCATATTGCAGGCGTTGTAGATACATCGCCATGCGCACTTCGGCAATCATATTAGAGCCGTCGTTTGAGGCCGAACCATCAACACCTAGCCCAACTTTTACGCCAGCTGCTTCAAGGTCGTTGTTCTTACAAATACCAGAAGCCAGCATCATGTTGGAAGTAGGGCAGTGGCTGATGCCAATGCCTGCTTTACCCAAGCGCTTGATCTCTTCTGGATTGAAGTGAATGCCGTGTGCAAGCCAAGTGCGTTCATTCAGCCAGCCCACATCTTCTAGGTAATCAACAGGGCGTAGACCGAACTTCTCGATACAGAAGTCCTCTTCATCGAGCGTTTCGCATAGGTGAGTGTGCATCATCACGTTCTCACGCTCACTGATCTTGGCGGTCTCTTTCATTAGATCGGTGGTGACTGAGAACGGCGAACAAGGCGCGAGTGCGATTTGAATCATCGCCCCTTCATCACGCTGGTGGTAATCGCGGATCAAGCGTTGGCTGTCATCGATAATGGTTTGTTCGGTTTGAATGGTGTGTCGTGGAGGTAGCCCACCTTCATCTTCCCCTAGGCTCATGGAGCCGCGCGTAAATATCGCTCTCACGCCAAGCTTCTCTGCCGCCTCGACTTGTAAATCGATGGCGTGCTCAAGCCCATTCGGTAGTAAGTAATGGTGATCAGAGGCGGTGGTACAGCCCGACATCATTAACTCGACTAGCGCTAGCTCTGTAGCAAGGCTCATCATTTCAGAATCGAGGTTGGCCCAAACAGGGTATAGGCTTTGTAGCCAATGGAAGAGTTCTTTATTGAGTGCGCCAGGGTAGGCACGCGTTAGGGTTTGATAGAAGTGGTGGTGCGCATTGATAAGCCCAGGAGTCACAACATGACGAGAAGCGTCGACGCTGTAATCTACGGGTAAGGTTGGTTCTTTGTGTTTACCAACCAATTCAATGATCTTATTACCTTTAATGACAATACCGCCTTCTGCATCAGCTAGTGAGCCAGTGTAGATTGCGAGAGGATTCTTAATCCAGATGGTTTCCATTCATAGTAGTCCTTAGCCATCTCAGCCTTTTCAGGGAAGAGGGTCTTTATTGGTATTTGCTGTTGAAAGATAAATTCGAATCAGGGCGTTAAAACGTTCAATGCTCTAATCATTCCCTGATTCTGTGAAAATCGGTTTTACGTTAGTCAGTGAACCAGTTAGTTCTAGACTCAGTTAATTTGAGACTTAGTTAGTTCCAGACTTAATTAGTTCGAGAGTTAGCTAGCTAGTTCGCTTTGGGCTCAGGATTTTCTGATGCCGCTTGAACATCTGTTTCTGTGCTTGCTTGCTGAATCTCTAATTGGTCGTTTGACTGTAACTCTTCTTCAGCTTGTTCTTTCATTTCTAATTCAACTTGCGCTTGGCTTTCGGCCAGCGCTTCTTGCTCTTCTGCTCGTGAAGATTTCGGCAACACAAGGTTTAGAAGAACCGTCATGATGGTGCCTGTTGTAATGCCAGAGTGAAGAAAGTTCGCAAGGTCATGCGGCAAGTGTTGCAGCAACCTTGGTTCGAAAGTGACGGCTAAGCCAGACGCTAAACCAACACAGATTACCAAGGCATTTCGCTTAGTGTCTGCGGCCTTGATCAACATGCGGATACCCGCGTAGGCAATCATTCCGAACATCACAAAACCCACACCACCTAGAACAGGTTTCGGAATCGTGACGGCAATAGCGGCTAATTTCGGGAATAAACCACCTAAAATTAGCAAACCACCGGTTGCAGCCACTACATAACGACTTGCTACACCTGTGATGCCTACAATGCCGACGTTTTGACTGAATGACGCCAATGGCATTGCCGTTAAAATTGAAGATAAGGTACTGCCAAGGCCATCGCCTAGAAGACCACGTTTTAAGTCTTTACCGGATACTTGGGTTTGGCAGTTGTTACCGAGTGCCATGAAGTCACCCGTTGCTTCAGCGATAACCACGATGTACACCAAGCTCATACTGATGATGGCACTCGCAGAAAAGGTAAAGCCGTATTTGAAAGGTTCTGGGCCACCAACCCAAGCGGCAGAGCCGATCTGCTCAAGGTCGACCATGCCGAGCGATAGCGCCACAATGTAGCCGCCCGCTAAACCAATCACGATGGCCGAAGCGGCAACTGCGCCTTTACAGTAAACCGATACGCCAACCACAATCCCCAAAGAGATCAGTGCTAGAAACAGCTTTGGCAGCGTGGCGAATTGTTCTGTGTTGGCAGGAGAGTCTCCGACCCAGTTCATGGCAACCGGTAAAATGGTTAAGCCGATTAAGGTAACCACTACACCACTTACCACGGTAGGGAACAGCTTCCGAACCTTGTCCATATAGAAGCTGGCACCAATCACCACGAACGAGCCGATAAGCGCTGAGCCCATGATCGCGGCGACGCCACCTTCGTTACCGATTGAAATGGCGACGCCCAAAAAGGCGAAGCTCGAACCCATCACCACGGGCAGTCGAATGCCAACAGGGCCAAAACCGAGACATTGAGCGACGGTTACAATACCTGACGCCAGCAGTGCAGCATTGATCAGCGAAACGATTTCGGTGTTAGGCAAGCCAATTGACGCGCCGACAATAAGGGGAACAGCGACGATGCCACCAATCGAGGCGAGCATGTGCTGTAATGCGAGTAGGAAGGTTAAGCCGTGAGGCGGTCTTTCATTTAGGGTGTACAGAAGTTTCATTTGATATTCCTCTGCCTGTGTTTCCGTTTACAGGCGATTGGCGGTCAAATAATGACTTCTACAAACTGCGTAGGGTCATAAAAAAGTGCACTGAATCGGTAGGGTTTCTGCTCTCTCGTCATCAATGCAATTAGCTTTCTTAAAAATCATGTTGTTGCTTGGCTTGCGAACCAGCCAAGCAACGTTGTGAGCAATCAAGAAATGACTGCTCAGGAGCTTTAGGGTTAACCGATGAACACTAGCTTGGCGATGAAGATAGCCGCTAGGAAGTACATCGAGATAGACACATCTTTGGTTTTACCTGTCGCCAACTTAAGCACTGTGTAGGTAATGAAACCCAATGCGATACCGTTCGCGATAGAGAAGGTCAGTGGCATCATTAGTGCGGTAATCGCGGCTGGAGCACCGTTAGTGAAGTCTTTCCAATCGACGTGCTGCATGCTGCTCATCATCACGAATGCTACGTAAATCAGCGCGCCAGAGGTTGCGTAAGCTGGGATCATGCCTGCAAGTGGAGATAGGAAAATTGCCGCTAAGAACAACACCCCAACCACAATCGCAGATAGGCCTGTTCGTGCGCCTGCTGCAACGCCCGCTGCACTTTCTACGTAACTGGTTACTGGCGGACAACCCACACACGCACCTGCCACACTTGAGATACTGTCGGCTTTAAGCGCTTTGCTTAGGCCTTCAATTTTTCCTGTTTCAGGGTTAGTTAGGTTTGCACGCTCAGCCACGCCCATCAAAGTACCCGCGGTATCGAACATGTTTACAAAAAGGAAAGCCAAGATAACGCTGATCATTGAAACATCGAGAGCGCCCATAATGTCCATTTTTAGGAACGTAGGCGCTAAGCTTGGTGGCGCCGCGAAGAAGCCGTTGTAATGCACTAAGCCAAGCATCATACCGACGAGCGTTACACTCAAAATACCGATCAACACCGCACCAAATACTTTACGCTCACTAAGAACAGCGATGATAAGGAAAGCGATAGCGGCCAGTAGCGCTTCAGGTTTAGTGAAGTCACCTAGTGATACCAGTGTTGCTGGGTTTTCGACGACGATGCCTGCTGTTTTAAGACCAATTAGACCTAAGAACAAACCAACGCCCGCAGTCATGGAGTAACGTAAACTCACAGGGATACTTTCAATGATCCATTGGCGGACTTTGTAGAAGCTCATCCCGACAAACAAGATACCTGAGATAAACACCGCACCCAGTGCCACTTCCCAGCTGTAGCCCATTTCGCTTACTACCGTGAACGAGAAGAAGGCATTCAAGCCCATGCCCGGCGCAAGGCCGACAGGCCAGTTCGCAAATAGTCCCATTAATAAACAACCGATCGCAGCACCAATACAGGTTGCGACGAATACCGCGCCTGCATCCATACCCGATGCGGCCATAATTTGTGGGTTAACGAAGATGATGTAAGCCATGGTTGCGAAGGTGGTGACACCGCCGACCAACTCATTTTTCACACTGCTTCCGTGGGCCTTAATTTTAAAGAGTTTCTCTAAAATTCCGTTATTCGCATCTTGGTTGAGTATTTCTGTTTTACTCTCACTCATGTCAGCAAGTCCTTTTATGTTGTGATCCATTTATTGAATACAGCGAGATTTCAATATTAAGTTTTAAGGTTTTTTCCTAGCCGCTATTTCTTTAGTTATCTGTTCTTTAGTCATCAACTTCTAACTAATAACGTTGTTAGTATTTTTATATGAGCGTGTTGAGGGTCTGTTGACCTTTCGCGGTTAAATTTTGTTCGAGATAGAATCGTTTTAGGCGCGGCAAGGAGTATGTAGCCTAGCCACTCTAAGTAAATACTTCTTAACAAAGCATAAAACGATTCTAGCCGAACCCTTCGGGCAGCCTTTGTGGTTCATTTCTACTGCGTTATCGGCTTCTCATGTAGGCTAGCTACACATCAAAGCCTCTGCCTTGTAGAAATTTTCCACAAAGCGCTGCAAAAATCAGCTCGAAAGGTCAACAGACCCTACTGAGCGCGCATCTTTTTAGATGCACGCATGAATCTGTTTATTATTGGGTGATAGAGCCTAGATCGGGATTCTAAGCATCGGGACTAACTGCCCCGATAGGTTGAGAAACTGTAAGGCGAGACGAGAAGAGGAACGTGATAATGCGCTTCTGGATCATCTAGACCAAAGCGAATAACAACATCGTCTAGGAAAGGCACGCCATCCAATTCCACGCCTTTACTTCTGTAGTAATCGGCTACGTAAAATACCAATTGATATTTCCCCGGTCGGAAATCATTCCCTGCCAGAATCGGCGCATCGGTTCGGCCATCGGAGTTAGTGATTACCGTCGCCAACTTTTCTGTTGAGTCTTCATTGACCTTATAAAGCTCGACCTTGATCTCTGCACCCGGTAAGCCGTGAGTAGTGTCTAATACGTGTGTTGTTAGTCTTCCCATAGTCCTTTAATAGCGCTTTTGGCGCTCCTCTGTTCCGTGGTTTATCTGTGTAATTCGACCCTGCAAAGAATGCAACTGGTCACTTTGTTATCACTAACTATGTACGAACTGTATACAATTAGTAAAGCAAATTGTTGGAAAAATGTTAACTATTTAGTCGTTTTTTCTGACTTTTTAGATGTGGGTTATTGGTTTTTGGTCGAGGGTTGTATTGTTAAAGTGTTGTTTTTAAATGTTTTGAATAAGGAAAATTAACTTGAATAACAAAATCTTTACATTGAGATAAATAATTGTATACAATAAATGTACAGGGGTAAGGTTACTCGGTTTTGAAATAACCAATAGCGGAATCACCAATAGAAGAATCATATTGATGAACCAGCTAAAGAGCGGCTAAGCCAACCACTTATGTTAGGAGTACTTGGATGAATAAGGATTATTCAAGAAATTTGATCGGTTACGGAGCTAACCCTCCAAACCCTCAATGGCCAGGTAATGCGCGCGTCGCGGTTTCTTTTGTATTGAACTATGAAGAGGGCGGTGAGCGCTGTTTGTTACATGGAGACGACGAGTCTGAAGCTTTTCTTTCAGAGATCCCGTCAGCACAGCCGATTAAAGGCGAACGTCACATGAGCATGGAATCCATCTATGAATATGGTAGCCGTGTAGGTGTGTGGCGTGTTCTTCGCTTGTTCGATGAATATGAAATCCCACTGACTGTGTTTGCGGTTGCCATGGCCATTGAGCGTCACCCAGACGTAGCGAAAGCCATGGTAGAAGCAGGTCACGAAATCTGTAGCCACGGTTATCGCTGGATAGACTATCAATACATTGATGAGTCAGAAGAGCGTGATCATATGACCAAGGCGATTGAGATTATCCAACAAGTGACGGGTCAACGACCACAAGGTTGGTATACCGGTCGAACGGGGCCAAATACGCGTCGCTTGGTAGCAGAAGAGGGCGGCTTCCTTTACGACTCCGATGCCTATGATGATGACCTGCCTTATTGGCACACCGAAACCGGTGATCCACAACTGGTGATCCCTTACACACTCGATGTAAACGATATGCGCTTTTCAACAGCGCAAGGCTTCAACTCTGGTGAGCAGTTCTTCCAGTATTTAAAAGACACTTTTGACACCCTTTATATGGAAGGCGAAACCGCACCGAAAATGATGTCGGTAGGACTGCATTGTCGTCTTATTGGTCGTCCCGGTCGTATTGCTGCATTAAGACGTTTCTTAGATTACGTAAAACAGCATGACAGCGTGTGGCTATGTCGTCGAATCGATATCGCCAACCACTGGCACCAACATCACCCGTACCAACAACAAGCTAATTATCAACAGAAAAAATAACGAAGCGAGAAGCAAGGAGGCTATACGTGACTGAATTTCGATCATGCCAACCAACAACCATGGAACGCGATACCTTTGTCGCTCACTTTGCTGATGTCTACGAACACAGCCCGTGGGTTGCAGAAGTGGTGTATGACCAAGGTTTGAATGCCGAAGATGACCATATCGAGAATCTTCATCTGAAAATGGCATCGACCTTGTTAAATGCCGACCAAGGCAAACAGTTGGCTTTGATCAATGCTCACCCAGATTTAGCGGGCAGAGCAGCTGTAAACGGCGAACTCACCGAGTCGTCGACCAAAGAACAAGCGGGGGCGGGCATCGACCAGTGCAGCGCCGAAGAATTTGAAAAATTCACTTCTTACAACAACAGCTACAAAAGTCGCTTCAATTTCCCTTTTATCATGGCGGTGAAGGGAGCCAATCGTTACCAAATTCTTGAGTCGTTCGAGATGCGATTAGGAAATGATAGTGAAACTGAGTTTGCTACGGCGATTCAAGAGATCAACAAGATCGCGATGTTTCGTCTCTGGGATATGTAAGTTAACGGAGTTAACAGCTATCTCAGCCCAGTGTTAGTGCGTTAAAGGTTTGATTTGTAAAAACATAAGCCACTAAGTTCTCATTTTATTATTACTTGATTAATTTCATAGGATTACACGGACATGACCCATAAATTTGAACAGTACATAAACCTTGCAGACGAAAAACTCGGCGCAGAAGCTATCTTCGCAACCGACGATTTTTTCGCAGATAAAAGCCGTCTACTCAGCCACGCAGCGCCAGAGTGGAAAGACGACTTATATGACGACAACGGCAAGTGGATGGACGGCTGGGAAAGCAGACGCAAACGCGGCGAAGGTTACGACTACTGTGTCGTTCGCCTTGGCCTAGCTGGCACCATTGCTGGCGTTGATATTGATACCTCATTCTTCACAGGTAACTTCCCACCTTCGGCATCAATTGACGCGTGTTATTCACCACAAGGTGAGCCAACAGATTCAACAGAGTGGCAAGAGATTCTGCCTTCAATGGCACTACAAGGCGATCATCATCATCTTGAAGACATCGAAAGCGACCAAGTATTTACGCACCTACGTTTGAACATCTACCCAGATGGCGGTGTCGCACGCTTACGTGTTTATGGCCGACCAAGCGTGGATTGGGACGCAATAGACTCTCAGCAACAAGTTGACCTAGCAGCCGTTGAGCACGGTGGCCGAGCACTCGCATGTAGCGATGAACATTATGGCAACAAAGCCAACATCTTAGGCCCTGGGCGCGGTGAAAACATGGGTGATGGCTGGGAAACAGCACGTCGTCGTACACCGGGTAACGACTGGGTAATCGTGGCATTAGGCCACCCAGGTAATATCGAACGTATCGTTGTGGATACGGCACACTTCAAAGGTAACTACCCAGACAGCTGCTCAATTCAAGCGGCTTACGTGAAAGGTGGCACCGACGACCAAGTTGAAACACAAAGCCTATTCTGGCGTGAACTCTTGCCAGCACAAAAACTGCAAGCACATGAAATTCACGAATTCATTTCTGAGGTTAACGACCTTGGTGCGATTACCCACGTACGTGCAAACATATTCCCAGATGGTGGTATCAGCCGTTTGCGTCTGTTTGGTACGAAAGCGAAATAGGTAAGGAAATGAGTATGAGTAATGGAATACGTCGTTTATCTATCGAACCGTTAACCAAGCAGGCTTTTGCAGAGTTTGGCGATGTTATCGAGTCCGATAATAGTGATTTCTTCATGATCAATAGTGGATCAACACGTCGCTACCACAAGCTAGCGACAACGGATGTGCAAGACCAAGATGGAGAAGCCATCATCAGCATCTTCCAGGCCACACCGTTGAGCTACCCACTGACCATCAAAATGTTAGAGCGTCATCCACTTGGCTCTCAGGCATTCATTCCATTACTTGGTCAACCCTATTTAATTGTTGTTGCGCCAAAAGGCGACGATCCAACATTAGCCAATAGCCGAGCTTTCTTGAGCAACGGCCGTCAAGGAGTGAACTATCACAAAGGGGTGTGGCATCACCCAGTTCTCGCCCTCACCGATCAAGACCAGTTCTTGATCGTCGATCGAGGCGGCGAAGGGCACAACTGTGACGAAGTTTATTTCGACAGCGATCGCGTGGCATTGCATTTGGACGACTTGCCAACGGACGACAATAAGGAAGAGCAACGCTTAGCTAAAGCGTTGTGATACAGGAGTTTATTATGGATCCGCATATTACAGAATGGTTGAATTTAGCAATACGCTGGGCTCACATGATTGTTGGTGTTGCGTGGATAGGCGCATCATTTTACTTTGTTTGGTTAGAGAATAACCTTAACCGAGTAAACCCAAAAACAGGCCTTTCAGGCGACTTATGGGCAATTCACGGTGGTGGTATTTATCACCTAGAGAAGTACAAACTTGCGCCACCAGAAATGCCAGAGCACCTGCACTGGTTCAAATGGGAAGCTTACTTCACGTGGATCACCGGTGTGTGTCTACTGGGTGTGGTTTACTACCTCAACGCTGAGATTTACCTGATTGCACCGGGCTCTGGTCTTGATTCAACAACGGCAATCGCGATTGGTATTGGTTCATTCGTTGCCGGTTGGTTTATCTACGACTTACTGTGTGACTCACCATTAGGTAAAACACCCGTACTGCTTGGCGTTGTGCTGTTTGTATTGCTCGTTGCTGCGACCTATGGTCTAACCCAAGTGTTCAGTGGTCGTGGTGCTTACATCCACGTTGGTGCGATCATTGGTACCATCATGGTGGGTAACGTATTCCGCGTTATCATGCCTGCACAGCGTAACTTGGTGAAAGCGATTGAAGAGAAGCGCGAACCGGATCCGGCACTGCCAGCGAAAGGTTTACTGCGTTCTCGTCACAACAACTACATGACACTGCCAGTGCTGTTCATCATGATCAGTAACCACTTCCCAAGCACTTACGGCTCGGAATACAACTGGCTGATCCTTGCTGGTTTAGCGATCTTCAGTATCTTGGTACGTCACTACTTCAACACCCGCCACGGTAGCCAGAAGTTTGCATGGACAATACCAGTAGCAGCACTGGGTATGATCACGCTTGCGTTTGTTACCTCACCTTATGCGAAAAAACAGATGACTCCGGTTGTGCAAGCACCAGTGGTTCAAGAAGTGCAAGTCAGCGCGACTGAATCAGCGACAGAAGAGCTTGCTGCAAACGACACCGCTTCAACGACTAGTTCTCAGGCCGCACCAGCAGACCACGCAATGCAAACTGCTAGCGCAGGCGTCAGCTTTGAAACTATCAACAAAGTCATTCAAGAGCGCTGTTCTGTGTGTCACTCATCAACCCCGAGCCATGCTGCTTTTGCTGCTGCACCTGGTGGTGTGATGTTTGATACCCCAGAAGAGATTAAAGCCAACGTCCCAAGGATTGTTGCTCAAACCGTAACAACCAAGGTGATGCCGCTCGGCAACATGACTCAAATGACCGACGAAGAACGCGCACTGATCGGTACTTGGGTAGAGCAAGGCGCTACGCTTCAATAATGATGTGAATCCTTCACCTAAGAGCATGAGTCTTAGGTAAGGCTTGGGGAGAGTTTGGTTTACGGGCACGCGCCAAACTCATCCCACCCTGTTTCCCCGGTTCATATAACCGGGGCTTTTTGTTTTTGGACAAAGGTAATGCAGATTTATCATTCAGTTGGTGACTCTAGGTGCATATGTGGTTTAGAGTTCGAAGAATTGGGTTTTATTAAGTATTTTGGTGTAATCAAATCTTTATGTTACCTATGCTAACAATTTTACTTGATTATTCTTATTAAAGTTAAAGCTGTATTGAAATATCAAGTGTGCATCCACCTAAACTTGACCTAGGCATATAGGAAACCATTAATGAGTAACGTTATTCCATTTAGAAAGAAACCAACTTCAACTCAACACCCGAAAACAACGATTAAGATGAGCGATTGCCATTTTGAAGAAAATGGTATCGGTATGCTTTTAGGAGAAGGTGTAGAAGTTGAAATGGATACAACTACTTTCCTTAACAATGGCATGGGGATTGTTGCTGGCTCAACCGATGAAAAATTTCTTCAAGCGTTGTCTGAATCAAAACCTCAAGAAAGGCTAGGGTTTGCGAATGAACTAAATCAATTCGCTAGCATTCCAGATAAAGAACTACGTACACAAGAAATAGAGAAGTCTTCTATTTCCAGGAAATTATCTTCAATAGCCAATATTGCGACTGTCACAACTTGGCTTAATGAAGTTATTGAGGGCGTATCAAGCGTAGATTTTGAAGCGTTATTAAATACGATTATGGGTAGCTAGCGAGATAAAAACAGCTGAAGAGAACTTACTTAAGCTTGGTATCTCGCATAGGTGGCTTACAGTCTTTTAGCTATATCGTTTAGCAAGGAAGCTCTGTGAGTCATTGCATGTCGATAGTAAGTACTTACGTTTAAACTGATTCATTGCGTGCGCAGTCCTGTATAAGGTTCTTGATATGAATCTCTACCCATGGCACTTTTAGTCCAAATTGACTTTAGTTAGGACAAAAAATGGAAGACTTGATAGTCGCGTATTTTAGAGCATTGAGCTCATTCTTTAGGTATCTGTTTCAGTCGATCTTGATTGAGTTCATTGGTTACGGAGCTGGCTGGATAGTCTGTAAAGTATTCACACTAGGGCGCTTCCCCCCATTGATTCCAACTGAAAAAGAGCGAACCAGAATCTCTTATATCGGAGCTATTAGCATTGTGTTACTTCTGTTAGCAATTGGTGTCTTCAATAGTTTGTGATTCGGAGTGAGGATATATGAAATTTTACCCCGCGGAACAATACCAAGCGGCTTGCAACGAGCTGTTTATCCGATACGAACGTGACATCAAAAAGCTAATCCCTAATGCGAGAGTTGAGCACGTAGGTGCATCTTCTATTCCTTTTGCCGTGTCTAAGGGCGATCTAGATATTTTCGTAGGTGTTGAACTTGGCGAATTTGAGGATGTTATAGAGAGACTCGCAACACTCGGCTTTACAGAGAAACTCGATACCTTAAGAACGCCGGAACTGTGTATGTTGGAGTCTACATCAGGGGATGATGTGGCCTTGCAAGTGGTGACCAACGGTTCTGAGTTCGAATGCTTTCTAAGGTTTCGCGACAAGCTACGTGCGAATCCGGCATTAGTTCAGCAATACAACACCCTCAAAATGTCTTGTGAAGGTTGGTCTCAAGAAAAGTACCGTGGAAAGAAGTCGACTTTTATCGAGCATGTGCTGGCTTTGAAATAACGACAAGTTTCGATTGGATATTATTCATCCAAGTCCTAACTTTTTGTGCTGTTTTTACTTTCCTCTTACACTCTTTTCAAATATCGAACCTAGTATCAAATTTCTCTTTGTTACACAGGCAAGTCTCTCATTATGAAGAACTTCTTTGATAGCGAACTCATGCTCTCTAGCTCCTTGAATTTCGTTTTGCTATCGCTTGGGCTAACGCTCCTTTTTCATCTTCCGATTTGGTGTGGGTTCAACTTGAGCCGACGCAAGTGGAAGCTTATGGATTATTTATGGCCGTTCTTGGCGGGTATCGGGATGCTGGGTGCGGTGTCTGAGATTCGTGCGAAAGTAGCGGGCGATTGGGTTGAAACCGAACAAACCAGAGCGGTGGCGATTTTAGAGTCGGTTCAGCAGTTTTCTTTGGATAAATTAAGAAGTGATACCTGCACCGGCCAGCCATCTTTAGATAGTCACGCTCAGCACCACGAAGCGTGTTTGTGGTATTTGAATACGGCAATCACGTTCAAAGATGTCGATTTTACCCTGTTACCCAACGCATCGGATTTTACGGTTCCTGCGCCGAGCGTGTCGCTGGTTGAAAGCGATGCCGTGTGGGTGGATGGTATGCTGAGTCAGTATGAGAAGCAGAAAAACCAATACATAAAAACCAGAGAAGCGCAGGTGAAGCAGCCACTAGAAAGCCTCTTCTGGTATGTAAGTCCTTACTTAGTCTGTTTCGCTATTGCTCTGCGCCTTACTAAAGTGACGGCAGAGCTTAAACTGGATAAGTGCGCAAATAATTAGTTCGACATAGACAGCGCGAACGACAGCAAAATAGGCAAGGTAACCACGCTTAGGAAGTTGCCGAACAACACCATGGACGCGACCTTGGGCGGCTCGACATTGAACCGTTCAGCGAACAGGTAGTTCATCACGGCAGGTGGCAGCATGGTGAACAGCACCATCATTTGTAGGTGCAGCGTTGGCAGCGGGATAAAGAAGTAGATGATGGCGAAGGCGATGGCACCAGTAAACAGCGATTGAGCCGTACACAGCAAGCCAACTTTGAGTCCGCTTAGCTTCAAGTTCACCATTTGCGAACCCAACGACAACAGCATAATTGGGACAGCAGCTTGTCCAAGCAGTGAAGTGGCTTCGTAGATTGGATTCCATACTGCAATGCCAGATAGGTTGAGCGTCATCGCTAATGCTGCGGCTAAGAATATCGGCATCTTGAGGATCTGTTTGATCGGATTACCTTCACTTAGTAGCGATAAACCGACACTAATGTGCACGCATGCCGATACCACAAACAGCAATACCGCAGGGGCTAATGCACTCTCACCAAAGGTATAGGTGAACAGGGGAATGGCCAGGTTGCCACTGTTGCGGAACATATGTGGCGGCGCCCAAGCTTTGAAGTTGAGCTTAAAGATCTTACAGATTGGTATCATCAATAAAGCGGGCACCAACACCGCGACCAAAGAGGCGGTGATGAGTGGCAGTTGTTCGGTGTCGAGAGGCATGGTGGTCAGCGAGGCAAACACTAGCGCAGGAATACACACATCCATGTTGATGCGATTGATCGGTTTGAAATCGGGCTTGAGCCAACGACCCACCGCAAAGCCAGCACTGGCTAAAGCAAAAACGGGAAACAGAATGCTGACGACCTGTTCGAACATAGAATTCCTTTCTAGATTGAGTGCTTCCATTTAGCTGAGAAACGAATGTTTTAGAGAGACGCTAAAGTGAAGTATGAAGTCGATATGTATAAACATTAACCTATCAATATAATGACTTGGCGTCACCGAAGATCGTTGTTTGTGAACGGTTAATTTATATTTCTTTGAATGAAGCACAAAAAAGACCAGTGGCATCAGCAACTGGTCTTTCAAGGCTAGATAAATCTGGACGGATTTTTAATTAACGACGGCTGTCGCTGTCTAGCGATTGTTACTCGGTTTTAAGCCTAACTAACGAGCTTCTTGTAATCTTTGAAGTTCACATCGTAGGCCTTTTCGCCGTAGATGTAAGTCTCGCTGACGGTTCTGTCGTCACCCAGGCTCATCAATACAAATAGCTTCTCTTCAAGCTTGGTCGCTTGTTCCATTCTAAAGCGCATCAATTGTGTGGCGTGTAAGTCCAACACCACGAAATCGGCTTCTTTTCCTACTTCCAAGTTGCCAATCTTGTCTTCTAAATGCAGTGAACGTGCACCACCTAATGTGGCTAAGAATAGCGACTTAGCTGGGTGCAATTTCTTATGTTGAAGCTGCATGATCTTATAGGCTTCACTCATGGTTTGTAGGATTGAGAAGCTAGTGCCTGCGCCGACATCAGTCCCCATACCAACACGAATGCCGTGCTCTTCCATTTCTGGTAATCGGAATAAACCTGAGCCTAAGAACAGGTTAGAGGTCGGGCAGAAAGCAATGGCAGATTCCGTGTCGGCTAGGCGCTTACATTCGCAATCAGACAAGTGAATGCCATGGGCGAAAACCGAACGTTTGTGCAGTAGGCCATAGTGGTCATACACATCCAAATAGCTGTCGCGCTCTGGGAACAGTTCTTTTACCCATTCAATCTCTTTCTCGTTTTCAGAAAGGTGCGTGTGCATATACACATCTGGGTACTCTTCTAGCAATTTACCAACGGTAGCCAATTGTTCTGGTGTACTGGTTGGCGCGAAACGAGGTGTCACGGCATAAAGCAAACGGCTGCGGTTGTGCCATTTCTCAATCAGTTCTTTGGAGTCGGCGTAGCCAGATTCTGGCGTGTCGGTGAGGTAATCAGGCGCATTGCGATCCATCAAAACCTTACCCGCAATCATACGTAGGTTGCGCTTCTCAGCTTCTTCAAAGAAAACGTTAACCGACTCTTTGTGTACCGTGCCGAACACGAGTGCCGTGGTTGTGCCGTTGCTTGCTAGTTCGTCTAGGAATAGCTTCGCCACTTTGTGTGCGTAGACTGGGTTTTTGAAGCGCTTTTCTTCTGGGAAGGTGTAGTTCTCTAACCAATCAAGAAGTTGCTCACCGTAAGACGCGATCATCCCTGTTTGAGGGTAGTGGATGTGCGTATCAATAAAGCCAGAGGTGATCAGCTTGTCTTTGTATTCTTTGACTTCGAGTGTTTTAGGTTGGCGAGCCAATACCTCGTCGACATGGCCCAAGTCGACGACATGGCCGTTCTCAACCACTAAAACACCGTCTTCAAAATAGTCGTAAGACTCATCGATGCCGACGTCTTTTGGGTCGGCGACGCTGTGTAAAATACTGGCGCGATAAGCTTTGCGTTGCGTTGTCATGTTTACTTCCTTTTAATGACTTCAGCGACGTTATGGCCACTGAAGCTTTGCGACTTGTGTTAGGCGATCTTCTCTTCCAATGGTGGTTCGCCTACGTCGCTTGGTTGACTGTGTTGATCGGTCAAACCCTGATTTCGATATTGTTTGGTTGGGCGCTTTTGTTCAAGCGCTTGGCCTTGATAGTGTGCGATCAGTTCACCCGCAACCGATACCGCAATTTCGGCAGGATGTTTGCCATTCACGGCGCTAATGCCAATCGGGCAAAGCATGGTTTCGATTTGTTCTTGGCTGTAGCCGCGCTGCTCTAAGCGGAAGTCGAATTTCTTACGCTTGGTAAGCGAGCCGATCATGCCAAAGTAACGGCTGTCTTCACGGTCAATAATGGCTTTGGTTAGGTCAAAATCGAGCTGGTGGTTGTGGGTCATCACAAGGTAATAACTGTTTGGTTGCATGTGTTTCACTTCACCGACTGGGTCGTCTGAGACAAGCTTTTTAACACCGTGTGGCAGCGTTTCAGGGAACACTTCTTCACGTTCATCAATCCAGGTCACACGGAAGGGCAGAGTCGCGACAATGTGCAGCAGCGCCTTGGCAACATGACCTGCGCCAAACAGTACAAGATGGTTTTGCTGAGTGCCAATCGGTTCAAAGCTTAGTGTTGCCATTCCACCGCAACATTGGCCTAAACGAGCACCTAGGTTGAAGCGTTCCACTTTGAGCGATTTTTCGCTGGCAATCAGCATCTCGCGCGCCATTTTGGTGGCCACATGTTCAAGGTGACCACCACCAATCGTGGCGATGATTCGGTCACGAGTGACAAGCATTTTGGTGCCCGCATCGCGTGGAACGGAACCTCTGTCTTCGAGCACCGTCACCATTACACATGGCTCGTAGTTCTCTTCCAGTTTTGCCAGTTCGTGAATCCAATTATCCTTAAACATACGTCCTCCTAAATCCCTTCTATGCTTCCTAAGCTATTTATAGGTGCTCTAAGCTATTTATTGCGCCCTAAGCGGTCTATATAAACCGAGCCCTAGGCCGTTTCTGATTGAGCATCGACCGAAGTCGGAGCCGTTTCAGTGACCTCCTGTATCGCCATCAGAATACGCTCTGGTGTCGCAGGTGTGTTGAGCTTAGGAATCGCGCCATCGACGGCGACATAGCTAATCGCGTCTTTCAGTGCGCTCCATACCGACATACCCAACATGAAAGGTGGCTCACCCACGGCTTTCGAGTTGAATACGGTGTCTTCTGGGTTGTTTCGGTTTTCTAAAAGGTGCGTTCTGAAATCAATTGGCATATCAGCAATCGCCGGGATCTTGTAACTCGCAGGACCATTGGTCATCAAGCGGCCTTGCTGGTTCCAAACCAACTCTTCCGTCGTTAACCAACCAACACCTTGCACAAAGCCACCTTCGACTTGGCCGATATCAATTGCTGGGTTCAATGAAGCGCCTACGTCATGCAGAATATCGACACGCAGAATCTTGTTCTCGCCGGTTAAGGTATCGACGATAACCTCTGAACAAGATGCTCCGTATGCGTAGTAGTAGAACGGGCGACCGCGCGCTTTCTCGTGATCGTAATAGATCTTCGGAGTGCGGTAGAAGCCAGTGCTCGATAGCGAGATTTGGTTAAACCAAGCCAGTTCAACAAATGAGTTGAAGGTCATGATCTCGTCGCGAATCTGCACCATGCCGTTCTTAAATACCACCTCTTCAGGCCACACTTTGAAGTGCGAAGAAGCGAAGTCAATCAGGCGCTGCTTAATGGTCATTGCGGCGTTTTGCGCGGCCTTACCGTTGAGGTCGGTGCCCGATGAGGCTGCGGTTGGTGATGTGTTCGGAACTTTGTCTGTGTTTGTAGCGGTGATCTGGATACGTTCGACATCGACTTGGAACTCCTGTGCAACGATTTGTGCCACTTTGATGTTCAAGCCTTGCCCCATTTCCGTACCACCGTGATTCAAATGAATACTGCCATCGGTGTAGATATGGATGAGCGCACCTGCTTGGTTCAAGAAAGTCGCAGTAAACGAGATGCCGAATTTCACGGGTGTGATCGCAAGGCCTTTCTTCAAGATAGGGCTTTGCTTGTTGAACTCAGCGATTTCTTTACGACGTGCGTGATAGTCACTGCTGCGTTCAAGCTGTTCGGTTATCTCAGGTAAAAAGTTGTCTTCAACGGTTTGGTAGTAATGGGTCACGTTACGGCCTTCTTCGCCGTAGTAGTTCGCCTTACGTACTTCCAAAGGATCTTTTTTCAGGTAACGCGCAATCTCGTCCATGATGTGTTCGATAGTCATCATGCCTTGTGGACCACCAAAGCCACGATACGCAGTGTTCGATGCTGTGTTGGTTTTGCATCGGTGACCGACCACAGTTGCATCGCCTAAGTAATAAGCGTTGTCTGAGTGGAACATTGCGCGGTCTACGATAGAACTTGATAAGTCTGGTGAGTAACCACAGTTACCTGCAACGGTAATGTCGGCACCTTGAATCACACCATTGTCGTCAAAACCAACTGTGTATTGGTTGTAGAACGGGTGACGTTTACCCGTCTGCTGCATGTCTTCACTGCGCAGCAAACGCATTTTGGTTGGGCGACCAGTGAGGTGAGCAATAACCGCAGCCATACACGCTGGAGAGGCTGCTTGAGTCTCTTTACCACCGAAACCACCACCCATACGACGCATATCAATCACGACTTTGTGCATTGGCACACCAATCACTTCCGCAACCAGTTTTTGAACTTCGGTCGGGTTTTGAGTCGAGGTGTAGACGATCATACCGCCGTCTTCGGTTGGCATCACGCTACTGATTTGAGTTTCTAGGTAGAAGTGCTCTTGGCCGCCGATCTCTAGATCACCAGAGATCACGTGTTTTGCTTTTGCCAATGCGGCTTTCGAGTCACCACGCTGCTGGGTGTGGCTCTCTGTGACGAAGTGCTCTTTCTCTAGCGCTTCTTTCACATCAAGAATCGCAGGTAGCTCTTCGTATTCAATAACGGCTGCATGTGCGGCTTTGCGTGCGGTTTCTAAATCGTTGGCTGCCACGGCAATTACAGGTTGGCCGTAATATTCTACTTTGCCGTCGGCAAGCAGTGGGTCACCCGGAAGGATAGCACCGATATCCAGTTCACCCGGTACGTCTTTGGCTTGAATAGCAATCGCCACGCCTTCGAATTCGTAACACGGTGATAAATCTATCTTGGTGATGTTGGCGTGTGCTTGAGTGCTCAGGCGTGCGTAGACGTGCAGCTGATTTGGGAACTCTAGGCGGTCATCAATGTATACCGCTTCGCCCGTGACTTGCTTGGCTGCACTGTCGTGTTTAACGCTTTTACCTACGCCAGTTTTTAGGTCTTGTTTTGCAATGGTAACCATCTCTTCGTGGGTCATCGCATGCTCGTGTGATTTAGACATAAGATGTTACCCTTGTTTCGATTTGGTTGTTTTTGTTCTGCTGTTCAATGAAGTAACGACGCAACATATTTGCTGCCGACAATGAACGGTATTCTTGGCTTGCACGGAAATCAGATAGTGGCTCAAAGTCGTTATACAGTTCCTGCATTGCTAACTTAATATTAGCGTCTGTCCACGGTTTGCCTAATAACGTATTTTCACAACGCGCCGCGCGCTTAGGTGTTGCAGCCATACCACCGAAAGCGATACGAGCGTAAGAAACCTTGCCATCTTCGATTTGAATATCAAACGCACCACACACTGCAGAGATATCATCGTCTAAACGTTTAGACAGTTTGTAAGCTCGGAAGCTGTCGTTGGTTGGCTTAGGAATGATGATCTGTTCAATGAACTCACTCTCTTTTTGCGCTGTCACTTTGTAGCTGATGAAGTAATCTTCAATCGGCATGGTGCGTGACTCATCACCACAACGAAGTTTGATCTTCGCGTTCAGGGCAATCAGTAGAGGAGGGGTATCACCGATAGGTGAAGCGTTGGCAACATTGCCACCGATGGTGCCTTGGTTACGAACTTGAAGTGAAGCAAAGCGGTGCAATAGTTCCCCAAAATCTGGGTAGTGTTTTTTCAGTAGTGAGTAAGAATCGCTGATAGGTAGGTTGGCACCAATGATTAAATCGGTGTCGGTCTCTTCGCATACCTTCATGTCTTCAACAAGGTTTACGCTGATCAGTGTTTCAATCTCGCGATGGAATTGTGTCACTTCCAGTGCTAAATCCGTGCCGCCAGCAACCAGCTTCGCGTTCGGATGCGCTTGAAAAAGCTTGGCCAACTCGTCAGTGCTTTTCGGGGAAAAAGCGGTGAGGTGACCAAGGCGTAAGTTGGCCTCGGTGTCTTGAATACCTTCTAGCTTCTTGATGGTGTTGCGTTCAAGCTCAGCAAATTGGTCGATCAAAGGTTGGTCTGTTGAAAGCGACATCGCGGCATCAACGATTGGTCGGTAGCCTGTACAACGACATAGGTTACCCGCCAGTGATTCCATGACGTCTTCTTTGCTCGCATCGGGTTTGTTCTTGCCTAGGGCAAACATCGACATGATGAAGCCCGGCGTGCAGTAACCACACTGTGAACCGTGAAAATCGACGACCGCTTTCTGTACCGGGTGTAATGACTTATCTCGGTTTTGCAGATCTTCTACTGTGATCAGCTGCTTACCGTGTAACGCTGACACAAATGTAAGGCAAGAGTTCACCGAACGGTATTGCAGTTGTCCATCAACTACTTCACCGAGAACGACGGTACATGCGCCACAGTCACCTGACCCACAACCTTCTTTGGTACCGGTTTTATTAACCTTGGTACGAAGGTAGTTGAGCACTGTCATGTTAGGTGACAGATTGTCTTCACGTCTTATTTCCTGATTGAGCAAAAAAGTAATCAAGAGACCTCCTTGTAAATCGACATATTTCCATGTGTATTCTTTTTGACTTCTAGGTCAATAATTATCCATCCTGACCCTGTGGTCAACTATTTATTTACAAAAATGCAACAAAGAGGTGTTGTGGTAAATTGTGCACAATTCACTTTGTTATCTATTTTGTTGTTTTATATAGATTTGATGGTCTTTTGATAAGTTTAATGTTGTGAATGTGTTTTTGACGATGTATACAAAAATGTAGGGATTTAAGGAGGCGAGCGCATCAGTGTTATTCAGTTCTATAGCTTCGTTCAGGCTATTAATAACAAGGCGAATAGGGGAAGTAGTGGTGATTTTCTAATGATGGAATAGGGTTTCACGCATAAAAAAGAGAAGTAAACGCTGAGGCTTACTTCTCTCCTATTTTGTTAATAAAAAGTTGTTAACAAAAGGTTTGGCTATCTAGTTAGCAAAGCTATGACTTGCTCTTGAGCAGATCAGAGAACACCACGTGCAGGTCACTCGAAGCTGTGTTGCTGTCTAGGTTGAGCTTGGAGCGAATATGGCTTAAATGCTCTCGCATTAGGTCAACGGCTTGCTCTTCATCGCCAGACTCTATCGCATCAAGTAACCCTTCATGCTCATCGAGAGAGCAATTTGAGTGGCTGCCGGTTTCGTACTGGGCAATAAGCAGCGAGGTTTGCGATACCAAGCTGCGTTGGAAAGCGAGCAGTGGTGTGTTTTCTGCCATTTCAGCCAGTTTGATGTGGAACTCACCAGATAAACGTAAGCCAGAACCATAGTCACCTTGGTCAAAGGCGCAGTTCTCTTTCGCGACCAGTTTTCTACACTCTTCGATTTGAGCTTTGGTTGCGTTCTTAACCGCTAGCTCAGTGATAGCAATTTCCATCACTTCACGTGCTTTAAATATCTGCTTGGCTTCGTCTACTGTTGGGGCTGCAATCACAGCACCTCGATTAGGGCGGATCACCACAACTTGTTCTAAAGAGAGGCGCAGCAAGGCACGGCGGATAATAGTACGGCTAACGCCAAAGATTTCTGCAAGTGCTTCTTCGCTCAATTTAGTAGCTGGTGGCAGCCTTTGTTCTAGTATCGCGTCGAAGATATGGCAGTAAACAACATCGTCTTGAGTCTGGCCTGTTACTTTCGTTTTTACACCTTTGGAGACAGAATTTTTGAGAGCTGTCATAGAGATAAGGGCCCTTGTTTAGTCGAGTTGGATTGGTCGAGAATAATTCATGAGTGTTACTCTATATTGTATACATTTATCTATACAATGCCACCGGATGAAAGTGCGATGCACGCTTATTTGTTAATGACTTATAACATTTAGTTTGCAGGGAACTGTGTGCAATCTAAAGCTTTAAGCCATTCTTATTGAACTAGACGCGATTATCGCCACAGCTGTAGGCGACGATCTGGCTTATTTCGCTCAGGGTACGACCTGATTGCTGCTGCCACTCGTTGAAAGCCTTACTTGCCGCGACTTGTGCTCGTTTGGTGTTACGACCGCTATCAATCACATCTGTGCTGCGCAGGTGCGCTTCAACGTCAGAAGATAAGATAAACGTGTCTTTGCCCATTTGGCGCAAGGTGTAAGCACCTGTGTTACCACCTAATCGCTTACCGTGTTTCTTCAGATAATCCCAAAGTTCTGTAATTCGTTCTGATGGCCAGTCGGCAACCATTTGTGAGAAGGAATCCGCTTCACGCTTGGCATTGTGGATCATCATTGCGTTGGCAGGGATGGTCATCACCTTGGTGAGGTGGCGAATAATGCGTGGATCTTGCGCTTTTTGTTCCCACATCTCATTCGGCAGCATCAGCATTTTTTCGATATTGAATTCAAAGAACACTTCTTCAAATTGCGGCCATTTCTTTCTCACCACATTCCACGAAATACCACACTGGAATACCTTCTCGGTAAAGGCGGCTAGCCAACGGTCGTCGGTAATTTGTGATAACTCGGTTTGTGAAAGAGGTGCACGAACAATCTTCTCGAGCTCTGCTGCGCCACCTTTACGGTGAGCGGCACGTTGGTAAATGGTGTCGAATTTTTCTTGGGTCATTGAAGGTTCCAAACTAAAGCGATTCTTTATGATATGGGGACTAATTTCTATATGAAAAGGAGCTTAAGCTTCTGTCGCCAATTGAGCGAGAAAACCACGCATGTAGTCGGTGCGCTTGTTGGCTTCTAATTTGGCAGATTCTGTATTCATTGTTTCAGCCAGCTTGAATAGCTTCACGTAAAAGTGGTCGACGCTGTAATGTTTGTCATCCAAGTCACGTTGCTTCGCAAACGGGTCTTGGTGGTTATAGAGTTCTGCGTTAAAGCTCTGGCCCACATACAGGCAGCGAGCAATACCAATCGCACCGAGAGAATCTAGTCGATCGGCATCTTGGACGATTTGAGCTTCCAAGGTTTCTGGAGTGATGTTGGCACTGTAGCTGTGCGTGACAATGGCATGATGGACCTCATCCAAATAGGACGCAGGATAGTCGATAGATTTGAGGAAAGAAATCGCCTTGTCTGCTGCCATTTGCGAGCTTTGGGCTCTGTCCGGGTGGTTCTTAGGAAAGGTGAAGCAATCATGAAGGTAAGCGGCGGGTAGAACGACTTCAAGCTTGGCCTGTTCTTGGACACACAACGCCTTAGCGGTTTTGACTACGCGCTTGATGTGGCTGATGTCGTGAGCTGCATCTTGTGTCATCTCTCGCTGTGCAAAATCAAGCAGTTGGTCTTCAAACTTTTCCTTCACGCGTCTCTTTCTCCATATGTAGATGTTAGCAATCTGGCTTATTACTTAGGATATATTCCACCTCGACTGTAACAGTTTCAAGCGCGAGTTTTTATCTTTTATAAAAGGAGTACCTACAAAAAAACCGACTTTGTGAGTCGGCTTGATAGAGAGGCTTGTCTATGTATTTTAGGACGAGACAGGTAAAAGCGTTATCAACGGTAATCAGAACTTAAGCAGCGGCTTGTTGAAGCTGTGCTAACACATGATGCAGGGAAGGGCTGATCGTGTGACCAAGGGCTTTGACTTCTTCGCAAGGCTCAACCAGATCTGGGATCTGGAAACTGATCATGTTTGCAGCCATCGACGCGCGAATACCGTTGTTTGAATCTTCAAACGCTAGGCAGGTTTCAGGTGCAACACCGAGGCGTTCTGCCGCTAGCAGGTAGATCTCTGGATGAGGCTTACCGTGAGTTACTTCGCAGCCTGTGCTTAACGAGGTGAAGTAAGAATCTAGGCCAGCCAACTCAAGCTTCTTTTTTGCAATATCAAGCTGAGTCGAGGTCGCCACCGCGATTGGAATGTCGTTTGATTTGAGCCATTCAAGAAGCTCAATCACGCCGTCTTTTACAGGGATCGCTTGGTTCTTAACAATCGCACTGTAACGAGTTCGCCATTCGTTGTTTAACGCAGGATAATCTAAGCCTTCACCGTAACCATTTCTAAAGATCTGTTCGATGGTTTTTGCGTTACAGCCAATAATGCCTAGGTAGACATCTTGCAAAAACGGAACACCTTGCGCGTGACATGCTTCTTCAAAAACCTGCATACAAAGTCGCTCGGTGTCGAGCAGTAGTCCATCCATATCAAAAATAGCAGCTTGAAAATTCATATCCGTGGTTCTTTATCTATTGTCGTCGTGAGAATGAGTATTTTGACATAGTGTCTAAGGATAGGCGAGTCAGCGTTGAGTTAGAATCGGAAGTATTGGGTGTGCAATATGCTTCTGAATGACTTGAAATCTCATTAATTCAAGCTGGAATAATATCGTTCAGTTATGAGCCTAATCTTTTATAGGTCATCGAGATCTAACAGATACAATTATGACTGTTATACATAACAAATCGAGGTCGGGTGTTTATTTTACTATTACATTTCATAAACTTACAGGCTTGTTAGCGTGACCATAATCTTATAAAAAACAATTTGCGGTAGCCTTCAATGATAGTGTGACCAAGCAATAAGTAAATGGCTGAGCTTAGAGACAAAATATCATTAGTCCATATTTTTAGCAGGGTTGCTTATGTTGTATTTTGAGTTTCTATTTTTATTAGTCGTACTTTATATCGGGTCTCGGTATGGTGGTATTGGCTTAGGTGTTGTTTCTGGTATTGGTTTGGTTATCGAGGTGTTTGTCTTCAAGATGCCACCAACGTCTCCACCTGTCACTGTCATGTTGATCATCCTCGCTGTTGTGACTTGTGCTTCGATTTTAGAAGCGGCGGGAGGCTTGAAATACATGCTGCAAGTTGCGGAAAGGGTACTGAGAAAGAACCCGAAACGCGTCACCTTGATAGCACCGTTCGTGACTTACTCGATGACTTTCTTATTGGGTACTGGCCACGCGGTTTACTCTATTATGCCAATCATCGGCGATGTGGCATTGAAGAACGGTATTCGTCCTGAGCGTCCAATGGCAGCTGCGTCGGTAGCATCTCAGTTGGCGATTACGGCATCACCAATCTCTGCGGCTGTGGTGTACTACCTCGCGCAGCTATCTGATATTCAACATTCTATTACTCTGCTTTCTATTTTGATGGTGACGGTTCCTGCAACATTGTTTGGTACGTTCTTACTTTCTTTGTATAGCTTAAAACGCGGGAAAGAATTGAACGACGATCCTGAATACCAAGCACGCCTAAAAGATCCTGAGTGGAAAAAACGCATTGAAAGCACCACCGCGACCTCTTTGGATGAAGTTCTGCCAACTTCGGCTCGTAATGCGGTTTTGATTTTCCTATTGTCGATTGTCGTGATTGTCATCGTGGCAATGGTGCCAGAGATCCGAACCATCGTAGACGGCGACAAGCCAATCAAGATGTCAGTGATCATCCAGATGATGATGCTCTGTTTCGGCGGTATCATTTTGCTGGCAACTAAAACTGATCCGCGTGATGTGCCAAACGGCGTGGTATTCAAATCGGGTATGGTGGCGGCGATTGCTATCTTCGGTATCGCATGGATGTCGGATACTTACTTCCAATATGCAATGCCTCAATTTAAGTCGGGCATCGTGGAAATGGTGACTAACTACCCATGGACGTTCGCACTAGCGCTATTCATTGTATCGGTTGTGGTGAACTCTCAAGCAGCAACTGCACGTATGATGCTACCTGTTGGCCTTGGCTTAGGGCTAGACCCAGCACTGCTTATCGGCTTGATGCCAGCAGTTTACGGCTACTTCTTTATCCCGAACTACCCATCAGACATCGCAACAGTGAACTTCGATGTCTCTGGCACAACCAAGATTGGTAAGTGGTACTTCAACCACTCATTCATGTCGGTTGGTTTAATCGGTGTAGTAGGCGCATGTTGTTTAGGCTACGCATTGGCTCAGATTTTTATCGCTTAATTAAACTAGCGATAACGAGATAAGAAACGAAAAATAGCGCCTATTGAGGCGCTGTTTTTGTTTAATCTGTCTTGGGCATTAGCTTTGATACGAGCTCTAAACCAATATTAACGTGGCTCAAAAGCCAAAGACTGAATCGCTTCTTCAATGGTCAGGAAGTGGATCTTCATCAGACACACTTCTGCCTTCTGGAACTCGTGATTTCGAATAAGTTTAGTCACGCTTTCAACCGAATATTGGTTTGCTCGTTTCGCTAGAGACAGTTGATTTGAGTTTGATTGAAGCGAGTAGCTATCGCCTTCAGAATCAATGAGATAATCATCTTCGCCCAAGATCATGTCTGAGCATTCTGCCTGAAAATCGTTCTCGGATGCGACGTAAATAAGCTCATCATCACCGTCGAGTTTTACCAAAGATGGCCAACTGATCATTACTGCCCTTTCTATGTGCTGCTTACTGCTTTTAACAGTGGTGACGACAAGCAATTATATAAAAGTTATCGTCATCTGCTTTATACACTAATCGATTCTTGTCATCGATTCGTCTTGACCAAAAGCCAGACAGGTTGCCGACTAGTGGCTCCGGCTTTCCAATCCCTTCAAAGGGCGTTCTTTTGGCGGCTTCAATCAACTTATTTAGTTTCTTGAGCGTTTTCTTGTCTTGGGTTTGCCAGTATAGGTAATCTTCCCAAGCATTATCTGTAAATACAATCTTTCGATCATTCGTCATTATTCAATTCTCGAACGGTTGTATTTCCGGCTTCGAGTTGAGCAATAGATTCAGCCAATCTTTCAGCGTTTTTAGGCGAGCTCATAAGGTACAAGGTTTCTTGCATTGAATTAAAATGATCAAGAGACATGACCACTGCATCTTCTGAATCTCGTCTGGTTATTACCGTAACATCAGAATCGTCTACCACTCTATCGAGCACAGACTTAAGGCTATTTCTGGCCTCAGTAAAAGAAACAATATTCATCACTTATTTACCCTGTTGTTTTTGGATATGTTTAATCTTTCTATATACACAGAATAGTTAATCATTCATGAATTAACTATTCTACATGTTCCGCTTGTTGTACATGTTATATCAGAGCTTACACATGATCAACTTATGGTACATGTCACTCACTGTAAATCTGCAGAGTGTTACTGACTCAAAATGCTATTTACTTAAAGATCGGCCCAACGGTGCGAAGTAACCTTGCAGCGCTTGATAAATCTCTTTGCGATGCGTGAGGTCTGGATAGAGAGGGAACATATCCGGTTTGGTTGTGCCATCAACTAGGTAGCTGTTTTCGATATCTGAGCAGGACTCAATCGTAGCTTCAAAGGCACGAGCCATCATTTCTGTTGGCAATGAGAAGTAACGAGCCGACGTTGCCTTGTCGGCAATGACACTGCGTGCCACGTAGTCGTGTTTATCCAAGTTATTGTCGCTGAGTAGTGTGGCATCGAACACAGACATCAAACTTTCATTTAATGGGTGGGGTCGCACCTTTCTATGGTGTAGCCAACAGTCACTGGCGAACAAGATGTGTTTTTTGGGGCCAGAGGTGTCGCCAATCTCAAACGCCTTTTCAGCGATATAGTGGTCAAATGCATGCCAAAACTCGTGAGCGAGCGCGCCAGCTCCGGCATTCTTCGCGAGGGCTAATTCTCGTTGGTTCGGGGCATAGTGTGCTTGTACGCCTTTTCTGCCGCCACTGCCGAACGCTAAGCCTAATGTGCCGCGAAGGCCAATCGCTTCTGGTGGCAAAGCCAAGATGTAAGCCAAGTCGGCTAGCGAATCGAATATCAGATTTGCGGCCAACTCTTTTTCTTCTTTCGTCACCCAAGCACCCACACGAATGCTGCCCATACCGAAGGTTTGTTTGATGTCCATGAATGACACCTGATCGCCATGTCGGTAGTCTGGGCCTTCGCGCGTTTTGTATTTAAAGTGAGTTAACTTCAAAAGGGTCCTTGGAAACAGACGTAAGAATGAATAGTGTGCTCAGTGAGATGCGCCTGTGTGAGATGCATCTCTTGGAATTAAAGGACGTTAGCACTTTTGATAGCAAATTGCCGAACAAAATTAGTTTAGATTGAGTTCGAAAGCTTCCCATGAAGTTGGGTTACCTTCACGAGTGAGTGGAAAGAGTGGCTGTTGTGGTTTTGCATAGCTTAATCGGTGCAGTCTTTGAGTTACGTGGTAGCTATCAAGCCCTGATACCGTGACCAAATCCAACGCTTCTAAATCAAGGTAGCCATCCGGCATCACGGCGCGTTTGGGTGCGTGAATCGTTATAACTTCACCGATCAACATTTGCGTTTGATTGCTTTCGATTGTGATCTGTTCTTTGAACGCTAACCCTATCTTTAAACTGCTCTCCAAGACGAAGGGAGCGGGGAATTTGTCGTCATAATAGGCCGTTAAGCCGACCGCGTTGAATTCTGAGACTGGTTTAGGGTAGCGAGCCGAGGTTTGATGGGCCTTTTTAACAAAGTCAGCACCAATGCTGTTAACGGTGAAGTGCTTTGTTTCTAGAATGTTTTCTAGCGTATGACGGCGGCTTTTATCTGGGCGAACAATAAAACCAAGCAGCGCCGGATCAGACCCTAGGTGAATGACAGAGCTCACTATCGCAAGGTTTTCAAGCCCCTGTTTATCACAAGTACCAATTAGGTTGGCGCTTTTAAATCCAGATAGGGAGTTAACCAAACGAATGCGGTGGCGCGGGTCCATTGTTTGGATATCTTGTTTAGAAAGGGTCATGTCCTTCATATCTTCTCTTCTTCTCATTTATTGTTATCTTCGAGCATGCTCACTAACGGACTTATATGTACGAAGAATCCGCTTTTATCGATCAAAGAGCGCTTATTGGCCGTGGACAGTTTGTCTCTTTTATCTCTGCTACAGCACAATGAACGAGATCCTTTGCATAGATTTACGTACGTTGACGTCCCTTTACATCACAGGAGCTAAAGTAATGATGTCGTCTTTATGAGTGTTAACAAATGAAAACAGTCCGCAATATCATTTGGGCAATGATTGCCACAATGTCAGCCTTTTGGTTTGCGATGGAACCGCAATTATTCGCTTCAAGCGATGTCTTTGAATGGCGCTCAGCCATGATTCAGTACTCAGGTATTTTGTCTCTGGTGTTAATGTCCATCACAATGATCTTGGCGATGCGTTTGCCTATGGTTGAGAATTGGCTGAAAGGTATGGATAAAGCATATCGAGTCCATAAATGGCTCGGTATCGGTGGTGTTGCACTGGGTGTGACACACTGGTTGTGGTACCAAATACCTAAGTCATTGGTGGTGTCTGGTGTGTTAGATAAGCCTGTTCGACACGATGGTTCAGGGCCGCAAGCTGTTTTGACTGGATGGGAGTTATGGGTCAATGAATTACGCGGTATTGCTCAGAGTATTGGTGAGTGGGGCTTCTACTTGTTGCTCATTTTACTGGTGGCGTCACTATGGGCGGCAGTGAAGTACAAACCGTTTAAATTGTCGCACCGTCTGATGTCGGTTGCGTACCTGTTTATCGCTTTCCACTCAGTAATCCTGCTTAAACGAGCGTATTGGGGAGAACCTATTTATTATCTAACTGTAGCATTTGCTTTGGCTGGGTCTATCGCAGCGATTTACAGTTTGTTGGGCTTGGTTGGGCGTCGTAATCGTCACTCAGCGACGATTATCTCGACTCGCTATTTTCCACAAGCTGAAGTGATGGAGCTGGTGTTAAAACCGGAGGCATCTTGGCAAGGTCACAAAGCTGGGCAGTTTGCGTACTTGCGTTTCGGTAATGAAGACCCGCATCCGTTTACCATTGTTTCTGGCAGTGATGATCCAGAGCTGCGCTTTTTGATCAAAGAGCTGGGTGATTTTACTAATGGCCTATATGAACGAGTGAAAGCGGGCGATGCGGTTACGGTTGAAGGACCCTATGGTCGACTTTATTTTGACCTAAGCAAGCCACAAATTTGGATTGCTGGTGGTGTCGGGATAGCGTCGTTTTTTGCAACACTTGAAGCGCTCAAAACAGAACGAGATCATCCTCGTATTCAACTGTTTTATTGTACTCGCGGTGTTGATAAGCAATTAATCGATGAGTTGTGGCACCTAGCACACGCGGTTGGTGTGAAGTTGACCGTGATAGATACCTTGCACTCACCGCGGCTAAACGCCGGAAGAATTGTCAATCAATGTGGCGACCTCAACGAGTACGAGATGTATTTCTGCGGGCCGGAGTTGTTCTCTACATCACTGAAAAAAGAATTAGACACCTATCAATTTGATATTGAAAAGCACTACCACGAAGATCTGTTTGTGATGCGTTAAAGCCAACTATTGGAGCTGTGATTGTTAAATTAGTCAATCGGCACAGTGTAAAAAGGCGTAAAGTCACTCAATTTGTTATTGCAGCGGTTTGCTATTGAGCGATACCATATAGGGCTGTTTCTTTGGTAAAGATGTAATTATGTCAGATGAAAAACTCGCACTCGAATGGATGCGCCAACAAGCTCATAAAGTTGACCCATACGTTATCGATCCATCGTTTGATGAATGCGTTGAGTTGCTTGATCCTGCCTTCAAGAAAGGCAAGAGTGTTGCTCAACTCAAGTATCTGTTATCAGAAGCAGATCGCCGAGCGGGCGCGGCAGAACGTAAGCATGCGGCTTTAAAATACGCCAAAGAGAAAAGCCCAAATGCTGGTCAAATCTTGCGACTGCAAAGCAAGCTTCAACAAGTTCAGTTGGCTCTCAAGCTTGCCACTGGCGATAACAATATGACCATATCTCAGTTCTGTTCAGAGTATGACGTGACTAAGCGTGACGGCAATACGGCATGGAATGAAAAGTTGGTGGAGCAGGGGAAGAGAAAGTAGCGATCTCTATTTCTATTTTTTGATTTAGTCGTTTTTCTATTGAACTTTAAATCATGCTCGCAGAGCCGTTAACTCGGTATCTTGAACCCCAATCATTGATATGCATTGCCGTGGTTTGAGCGCGGCGTATTGTCTCAACGATGCCCTCATTATTTTGGTGACGCACTCATGAACCTCTCCCAGATTGACCTGAATCTTCTTTTCGTTCTTAAGCATTTACTCGAAGAAAAACACGTCTCTAATACCGCAATGTCTCTGAACATGAGCCAGTCTTCGGTAAGTCGTACGCTACAAAAAATGCGTACCTTCTTTGATGATGAGCTGCTGGTACGTAAGAAGTATGGCTATGAGCTGACCCCAAAAGCAGAGTCGATTAAAGACGATATCAACACCGTTATTACTAACCTGGAAAAGTTGGTTCATAAGCAGTCGTTTGACCCAAGCAAGGTTGATAGTACTGTGAAATTTTATGGCTTACTGCCTCAAATTAATACCTTAATGCCCAAGGTGATCGCTAAGATCCGCAAAGAAGCGCCGAACATGATCGTGAGTTTAGATTCTGCGCCCAAGCGTCATTTCGAATCCTTGGTCGCAGGTGATGTGCACTTTGCCTTATCTTCGCATCAGCCGCCTTCTGCTGAGCAAAATACCTATCGTATGACAGTGGTGAAACAACACTGCAAGAGAACTCAGACTCGGGCACTTCATACATCAACAATGAAACGGTTGAGAATGAAGGCGGAGAAATGGAAGTGGAAAACCTGACTCTGAACTCACAATGGTCTATGCCTGTGCTTGAGGCGCACTACCTAACTATCGGCTTCAACTATACACGTCAGGAGCTGACAGATTCTGCAGAAGATCATGTCTTCAAAAATAACCAATGGTCACTGTTTGCGGAAGATGAATGGTACATCACCGATTCTTTTGCTCTAACAACTGGCCTCAGATTTGATCAAAATGACGTGTTCGAGTCTCATCTGAGCCCTCGCGTTTATGGTGTGTGGAGTGTCGACTCATATTGGACAGTGAAAGGCGGTGTTTCAACGGGATATCGAGCACCAGGCTTAACTGAGATGGAAGCGGGTTGGGCGCAAGACAGTTGTGGTGGCGACTGCTCGGTTTACGGTAATCCTGATCTAAAAGCCGAGACGTCAGTGAACAGTGAAATGGGCGTGTACTTTGTTGGCGATGCCGATTTAAGCTCGAACATCACCGTATTCTACAGTGACTTTAAAGACAAGATCGACAAGAAAGAGCTGAGCACTAACTGTGGCCGACGTGGTTGTGATTCTACCTACGTGAACATTGAAGACGCGATTACTTACGGTGCTGAATACACGATAAACAAAGGCATTACTGAGGCGATTTCTGTCGGTTCGACGTATACCTATACACATACTGAGAAGCAGTCTGGTGAAGATGAGGGTAAGCCACTAACACAAGTTCCTGAGCATTTAGTTACCGTAAATGCAGATTGGCAAGTACGTGATGATGTCCAATCTTGGATGCGAGTGACATACCGTGGCAAAGAGTCAGAACCGACAACGAGTAGTTCAAGAACACAATACGAAGCGCCATCAATTACTTATGTTGACTTAGGTGCCAACTGGTATGTGCAAAAGAACCTTAAGGTGATTGCTGGTATCTACAACCTATTTGATGAACAAACCGATTACGAAGAGTTTGGCTACGTTGAAGATGGTCGTCGTTACTGGTTAGCAGCAGAAGCGTCATTCTAGATAAGAGGTTCATAATGAAAAAGATAACAAAATTACTGATGCTTTCATTTGTTGGATTATCGGCTGCTAATGCTAATGCTAATGCTAATGCTAATGCGGTATACACAGTAGAAAAGGACATCTTGTTTAAGACGGTAGAAGCACGAGAGATCAAGCTTGATCTCTACCTTCCCAAAACAGAAGCAAAGGTTGATGGAAAATATCCGTTGCTCGTTTGGGTACATGGCGGTGCGTGGAAGCGTGGCACTAAAGACGATATTCCGACTAAAAACCCGTTGTTGCTTAATTCTGTTTTGGATGAAGGTTATGCGTTGGCTGCGGTCGATTATCGTTTAAGTGGCGAAGCAACTTTCCCAAAACCAGTCGCGGATATTAATGATGCTATTAACTATCTTCATGACCATGCTAACAAGTACAATCTTGCCGCCGATAACGTGGTTATGATGGGGCGTTCAGCTGGTGGTCATTTAGCGGGATTGGTCGGCGCAAGTAATACGCACGGTGACATTAGCTTTTACTCAGAACCTAAGTATCGAGTGGCTGGAGTTGTAAGCTTTTTTGGCCCGACGGACCTGCTGGAACTAGGTAATAAAGGGAACAGACCAACCAGTAAAAAGTCGTCGGTGTCACGCTTTTTAGGTGATATCCCGAGTGTAGTACCAGAGCTAGCGGCACAAGCTTCAACGACCAGTTATATAAACAGTGATGCTCCGCCTTACATTCAGTTCCATGGAACACTGGATAAGCGAGTGCCTTTAGCGCAAAGCCAGATCCTCAAACATGCTTTGGACAAGTACGGCATTGAGAATCAGCTGTTTATCGAGGAGGGTGTTGGTCATAGTGCTCCAATTTTTGATACCGATAAGTATGTACCGCATGTGATTGCGTTTTTAAAGCGACATTATCCAATTAAATAATCTCTACTTTTGTGACGTTACAACGCGCTAGAAAGCAATCATTGAGCCATTTAAAGCCAAGTTGATCACTAAGGTTCAACTTGGCTTTTTTATTGGAAGCTTTCATAAGTATCTGGATTCATTTCTAACTTCCCTTTTATGATTCGATCGTCATTTATTAGATCGAACAAAACCGTGTTCACCTTCGATAATTGAGTTATTTATCAGTTAAAGGTGGTAGTTATTGTGTGTTTCATCACGCTTTGTTCATAACTGACTCTAGCTTATCGACGACCTTGATAAAGGCTTCAATGTGCGCGATACACTATTTTTCGCCCATTAATCAATTTCACTTGTGACAAAGTTATCAGAATTATGCATTTTCGGTAACGTTCCCGAAATTATCGATCTATCATCTACTCAGATACAAAAGTGAAGTAATCAACACGACTGATTTCTATTTCTTCTTCGATATAGAGCTTATACATCAAAAGTATAAGCCGAAATGTGCTTACGAATTGTTTTGGGAACGTTTGCAAATAATCCAAAACAATTAACGTGAGAACATCAGAATGAAACGACACATTTTAGCGGTTGCTGTAACAATGGGGCTAATGACTACATCGGTATTAGCAAGTGAAGACGTTGCAGCATTAGAGCAACGTATTAATGAATTAGAACAAAGGGTTGCACAAACAGAGCAGGTCTCTACCGAGGCCAATGAAAAGGCTTCTTCGTTTGAGTTTTACGGCTATGCTCGCTCTGGGTTATTGATCAACGACGACCTAAACGGCGCGACAGGTACTGGTCCTTACATGACAGCGGCGGGTGCCATTGGAGCTCCAATTGGACGTCTTGGTGTTGAAGATGATCATTACGTTGAAGCGAACTTGATTCATAAGCGATTTGCAGACGATGGCTCTAGTGCTTTGTTTCGCATCATGTTGGCCGACAGTACTGAGACAAATAACGAGTGGACTGCCAGCGAAAGCCAGTTGAATGTGCGACAAGTGTATTCAGAACTGAACCGTCTGAGCATGTTCTCTGAATCTGAAGCGTTTTCTGAAGCAACGTTTTGGGCGGGTAAACGATTCGATCGCGACAACTTTGATATTCACTTTTTCGATTCGGATATTGTCTTCTTATCAGGTACTGGTGCGGGCGTTTATGACGTTCAGATGAGCGACAACTGGAAAGCGAATTTCTCTATTTATGGCCGAGATTTTGGTGAGATTGATAGCTCGTCAACAGATGTAGAAAACTACATTGCAACCATGAATAACCGTATTGGCCAATGGCAAGTGATGTTGAGCGGTATGACCTCAGCAGACAACGATAGCCGCCTAAATGGCGCAGCTGAAAGCGGTGTACACGCAATGTTTGCGTACCATGGAGACAACTTCTTTGGTCTGAGCGAAGGCTTCTCTAAAACGGGTATGTTAGTGGGTAGTGGCCTAGGTGCAGAGCTAAAAGGCATCGGTTCAAATGGTGATCTACTGGATGACGCGAAAGCCGTTCGCCTGTTTAGCTACGGTGTCACTCGCATTGGCGACAACTGGCGCTTAGCACCTGCATTAATGGCAGAGCATAGCCAAGACCGTTTGAAGAAGAATGACGAGTTCACATGGGCTTCTTTAAACGTTCGATTAGCTCAAGAGTTCACAGAGAACTTTGAGATGGTTTACGAAGGTTCATTGCAATACATGGATTTAGACAACTCGACAGAGCAAGCGAGCGGCGGTTTCTACAAAGCGACAGTTGCACCAACACTCAAGCTTTCAACTAGCACTGGTTTCTTTGACCGACCAGAACTGCGTTTCGCTGTGAGCTATGTGGATTGGAGTGAAGACCTAAATGGTTACTCGATCAGCACTGAAGCAGATGCTGCAACGATGGGAGAGGGCGGCGAGGTTCTGTTTGCACTGCAGATGGAAACTTGGTTCTAATTGCTTGATATATCGTTTAGATAGAGAGTGTTACTCATGATGTGATAGTCGCATCACCAAATGCCAACCTTATCGTTTCAACTCGAAGGTTGGCATTTTTTATCTTGGGATAACCTGATCTCTGAAATAAATCGCTAGCAAGACTCTCGGTCAATAGTGGTGAAGGTCAACACCATCTTGCTCATTTCAAAGCCTTTTTTCTCAATACGGTCGAGTAGCAGCTTGGCTCCATTTTCTCCCGCTTTATCAAACGCATAGTTAAACGTAGACAGCGTTGGTGTGCATACTGAAGCGAGCTCATCGTCACCTACACCGAGCACCAATATATCCTTTCCTGGAACGAGCCCCGCTTCCTGAATGGCTCTGATCGCACCGATTGCGATACGGTCAGTGGCGCAGAATAGGCCGTCGAGCTTGGTGTGCTCCTTGAGATACTGCTTCGCCAGTTGGTAACCTGATTCTATGGTGAAGTCGCCACGGGCGTGAAATTGCAGTGTGAGGTCGTTAAATTGAAGCGATTGAGCGAAGCCTTCCGATCTCATCTTATCAACCGCAATATCATCACCTTGCACACCGATGAATCCCATATGCTTACAAGCTTTCGCTATGAGGCGATTACCCGCTTCAAACCCTACGCGAGTGTCGTCGTGCACAATGCTTGGGATGTTAAACATTGACCCGTCTTGACCAACCAATACCACGGGTACGGCAGAGCTTTGAATCGCTTTGACTAATTGGTTGTCGAGGTGGGTCGCGTACAGGATGATACCTTCAACACGCCTCTGGTTAAATATCTGAATATATTCAAGTTCTTTATGGTGTGTTTGGTGTGTGCTCGCTAATAATACATGCTTGCCCGCTTGCTCTAAGACGGCGGTTAAACCATCGACACCCTGAGAGGTGGCATGGGAAGAAACCCTAGGAACAATCACGCCAACCAGGTTGGTTTTTTGGGACTTTAAGTCTTTAGCGACTTGGTTTGGGAGATAGCCACACTCTTCAACTGCTTTACGCACCTTCACCTTGGTCGCGTCTTTTACGCCATACTCATCATTGATTACTCTTGAAACCGTCGACTTGGAAACTCCAGCGAGACGAGCGACATCATGAAGACTAGCCATTATTCATTATCCAATTGTAATTTTAGTTTTGGGATTGTTTGCAAACAGAGCATCAAATTTACCTGTTATTAGGGGATTTTAACCCTGTCTTCTTATCCTAGGGAGATAATTTGAAGATCATTCTCACACTATTGAGCAGTTATCTTTGATCATTTGTTATTTCTAGGCAAAAATTTGTTTTGCAAACGTTCCCGAAAATTCAAAAGCTCAAATGATAATCCAATGGGGTATGTAATGAATTATCCAAAAATAGCAAAAGAGCTGCTTTCTCTATTAGGTGGTAAAAGTAATATCACCGCACTCGCACACTGCGCGACTCGTCTGCGTCTTGCGGTTGCAGACCAAGATAAAATTGATGAACAGGCGATTGATAACCTAGAAGGGGTTAAGGGCCAGTTTAAAGTGGCAGGTCAATATCAGATCATCTTTGGCTCAGGCATCGTAAACCAAGTTTATGCTGAGTTGGCTAAGCTGACTGAAATGACGGAAATGTCGACCAACGATGTGGCGTCTGCAGGTGCTGACAACCAAAATATCCTGCAACGCGCGGTGAAAGGCCTGTCTGATATTTTTGTACCAATCATTCCGGCGATTGTTGCTGGTGGTTTGTTGATGGGTATCTACAACCTATTGACGGCTCAAGGCTTATTCATTGATGGCAAATCTTTAATCGACGCTAATCCGGGTTTGACCGACTTAGCAAACATGATCAATACATTTGCTAATGCTCCTTTTGTGTACTTACCTATTTTATTAGCATTTTCAGCGAGTAAGAAGTTTGGTGGTAACCCATACCTTGGCGCGGCTTTAGGTATGTTGATGGTTCACCCAGACTTGCTTAACGGCTGGGGCTTCGGTGGCGCATCAGTGTCGGGCAGCATTCCGGTTTGGAACATTTTAGGTTTCGAAATCGAGAAAGTAGGCTATCAAGGTTCAGTACTACCCGTTCTTGTTTCTGCGTTTATTCTAGCGAAAGTTGAGCTTGGGCTGCGTAAAGTTATTCCTTCGGTTCTGGATAACTTGCTAACGCCGCTATTGGCGATTTTCATAACTGGTTTGTTAACATTCACGATTGTTGGTCCATTTACTCGTGATATCGGCTTCCTGCTTGGTGACGGCCTAAATTGGTTATACAACAGTGCTGGCTTCATTGGCGGTGCGGTGTTTGGTTTGATTTATGCGCCGTTTGTTATTACTGGTATGCACCATAGCTTTATTGCTATTGAAACTCAGCTGCTTGCGGATATCGCAACGACTGGCGGTACGTTCATCTTCCCTATCGCGGCGATGTCTAACGTGTCACAAGGTGCAGCGGCACTGGCGGTTGGTTTCATGAGTAAAGATAAGAAAATGAAAGGTATCGCGATTCCTTCTGGTGTGACTGGCTTGCTTGGTATTACTGAACCTGCAATGTTCGGTGTGAACTTGAAGCTTCGCTATCCATTCATTGCTGCGGTTTGTGCCGCTGCGATTTCAAGCGCGTTTATCACGATGTTCAATGTGAAAGCACAAGCACTGGGTGCGGCGGGTATTCCTGGCATCATCTCAATATCACCAGAAAAGATTGGCTACTACGTGGTAGGTATGATTATCGCGTTCGTGACTGCCTTTGCTCTGACCGTTGTTTTAGGTCTGCGCGAGCGCAGCAAGCAAAACATTAAAGCAACAGCTTAACGTTTCTCCCTAGAAGTGAAGCCCCCCCTTTTCACTTCATTTCCTAAGCTTTGGGGTGCTAGCTAGGTGATTTGGCTTAGCTAGCCTTTTTATATTTTTACATGACAGCGTGAAGTGTCACCTTGCTTTTGGTTGCTACTGCTTTCGATTGCCATCGCTTTCGGTTGTCATGATTTTCAGTTTTAAGGTAAGAAAGATGAATCAAGTTTGGGTAACTGGAGACGCCGTCGTCGACCTCATTCCGGAGACTGACGCGACATTATTGAAATGTCCGGGCGGTGCGCCTGCTAATGTCGCGGTAGCGATTTCTCGCCTTTTAGGCAAAAGCGCATTTTTTGGCCGAGTGGGTAACGATCCGTTTGGCACTTTTATGGAAGTGACTCTGCAAAAGGAAGGTGTGAATACCGAGCGTTTGGTGAAGGACCCTGAACAACGCACGTCAACCGTGGTGGTCGATCTTGATGACCAAGGCGAGCGTAGCTTTACGTTTATGGTTAAGCCAAGTGCCGACCAGTTTATGTCTGTTGAAGACATTCCCGAATTTAAGAAAAACGAGTGGCTACACGTCTGCTCGATCTCTTTGGCTAATGAACCAAGCCGAAGCAGTACCTTCGAAGCGATCCGACGTATGAAAGCCGCGGGCGGTTACATCAGCTTCGATCCAAACCTTCGTGATGAAGTGTGGCAAGATCCATCTGAAATTAAGTCTGTGGTCATGAAAGCGGTTGAATTGGCTGATGTGGTTAAATTCTCAGAAGAAGAACTGGATTTCTTAACCGATTCAACTTCGACGGAACAAGGTTTGGCTAACATTGCAGATCTTAACAACACGCTTGTTCTGGTTACGCAGGGCGCGAAAGGCGTTTGGCGAGTATTTGAAAACCAAGGTGTGTTGATTTCAGGTCGCTCAGTGACGCCAGTGGATACCACGGGTGCAGGCGATGCTTTTGTTGGCGGTTTGCTTGCAAAGCTTTCTCAAGATGATGAGTGGAACAATCAACAAGTCGTCGATTCTGCAATTCAGTGGGCGAATGGGTGTGGTGCACTGGCGACCACGCAAAAAGGCGCAATGACCGCACTTCCAACGCAAGAAGCTCTTACTCAGTTTATTCAAAAAGACTCTTCAAATACGAATGCCGTAGAGGAGAGTGTATGAGTTTGAACTCGAACTGGACAGTAGAGCAAAGATATCGCCGTATAGAAGATATTTCTCTAGAGAGTATTGATGCGATGGTAGAGCTTCGCAAACAAGACTCTGGCTATCCAAGCTACCATATTGCGCCTAAGTTTGGTCTGCTTAATGATCCGAATGGTCTGTGTTTCTTTAATGGTGAACACCACCTATTTTACCAATGGACGCCAGTTGGCCCCGTCCATGGTATGAAGTACTGGTACCACCTTTCTACCAAAGACTTCGTTCATTTCGAAGACCACGGTATTGGCTTGCACCCAGACCAAGATTACGACTCTCACGGTGTTTACTCTGGTGGTGCATTGGTTGAAAACGACAATGCATTGTTGTTTTTTACAGGTAACAAGCGCGATGGAAATTGGTTGCGAGTGCCAACTCAATGTTTTGCCAAGATGTCTGCTGACGGCAAAATAGAAAAGCACGGCGTGGTTATCGAAAACGATCACTACACCGAACATTTCCGAGACCCAAAAGTGTGGAAACAGGGCGGCGATTATCTGATGGTTGTGGGTGCTCAAACGCCTCAAAATACTGGCTCTATGGCGCTATATTGCAGCCGAGACCTGATGAATTGGCAGCACAAAGGTCCAATTCAAACTCGTTACAACAACCTTGGCTATATGTGGGAATGCCCAGATTTCTTTGAAATAGAGAATCAGTCGGTGATGCTGTTTTCTCCACAAGGTGTGTCTAGCGAAAATCCATACGATTTCAAAAATATCTACTCGGTGGCTTATATCGTCGGTGACCGCCTAAATCTCGATTCGGTAGAACTGGAAAACCACCAAGATATTGCGCAGCCAGATTATGGCTTCGATTTCTATGCACCACAGACTTATTTAGATGATACAGGCCGCCGTATTCTGATTGCTTGGATTGGTCTGCCTGAGATTGATACACCATCTAATGAGTATCAGTGGGCGGGCATGTTGTCGTTACCACGCGAACTTCAAATCCAAGATGGCTATCTTGTTCAGTCTGCTTTACCTGAATTGAAAGCGCTACAGGGTGAAGCTGTGGTGGTTGAAAATGCTCTTGAATTGGATACAACCAGCTTCATGGTTGAGCTCGAAACGGATACTGACGAGTTTGAGTTTACACTTACTAACGTTGCGGGTGATAACATCGTATTCAGTGCTACAGAAAAGGAGTTCATGCTTGATCGCAGTAAGATGTCTCAGCTCTACGCGGAAGAGTTTGGCTCAGTGAGAAAAGCACCGAGGTTGAGCACCAAGCAAATCATCGAGGTTTATGTTGATAAGTCAGTGATCGAAATCTTTATCAATGGCGGTAAGCACACAATGACCAGCCGTTTCTTCATTGATGACTTGAGTTCATTGTCGATGACTGGTGACGTGAACACCGTTTATCACTCGATGAACCCAATTAAAGGGTTGGACAACTAACCTCCGCTTATCTCCATCAAGAAAGCCGCTGATCAACAGCGGCTTTTGTTTGGTCTGCGACATCACTATTGTGCTAACTCTTTGACCTTGTCCATTCCCCGTAGCCCTGAATCTCAAGTCCATTTAGAACAAACAACCAACGCTAAGGTCGAATGTTATTGAAACTGACCTTCTGCGTTCCGTCATCTTTATTCAATAGCTCCACCACATCGCCTTGATAGTAATACGGTTCCATTGGCATCTCGCTGTTGGTCGGCCTTGCGTAATGCAATACTGCTGGCTTCGCGTCAACTTGCTGTGCGTATAGATAGCCAATCAGCGCATGTTCAAACTGGTGATAACCGTTGCCCCAATGGAAAGCTTTGGTGCGTTTTGGGTCAAGCCCGACACCGCCGTATTTATGGTCGACCCATACATCATGAAAAGTGGGTAGGGTGTATTGCAGGACGTCTTTCATTGAATCATCGACAAGTGAAACCGTCATTGCTGCTTGATCAAGCTCCGCCCATTCCCATGATGAAGCCCAATTTGTGTTTGGTCTGCTTTGCCAGCCAGTTATCTCTTGTCCTTTCCACGCTTTCTGAAGTTCTTCGCCATAATATTGGGATACACTCACGAAATTTTTCTGATATTGCGCATGAACGAGAGTGTGTTTCATCCCTTTGATGCCAAACTCTTTCCATTCAGAGTTATTCAATGTTTGGCCTGTAAGGTAAGTCATCCAATACGCTTTGATGGTGTGCCCAAAATCGTTGTGATTAGCATTCGGCATCTTGGCGGCTTTGCTGTGAATGGCCCCGTAGAAGCGTTGTTCATCTTCAGAGTGGTAGTGCTCGACCATGGTTTGTGTCAGCCAACTTAGATCATCAAGCCATCTTGTCTTGGTGGGCTCTTTTAGCAGGGGAGCGACTAACAACAGGTAACCGTTAATCTGATCAAGTTGCGCGACCAGTTCACGCTGTGTGGCTTTGCCATCTTCACCATCCGCAAGTACCCAAGCAAGACCGCTGTTGTCGCTAAGTCGATATTTATCAAAGATAAAAGCTTGTTGTGCGATGAGTGCTTCTTCTACCTTTTTGTCTTGAGTCAGGTAGTAGTACATGGCAAGGCCAACTAATGCATACGCTTGATCTTGAGAAGTACGCTGCTGCCAATTTTGGCCTACTTTTCCCTCTTTTGTGTAGCCGATAAAGCCGCCGTTTTGCTTATCTTCTAGCTGATCAATGATGTAGTAGGCTCCTTGCTTGGCAAGCGCTAAAGCCTGCTTATCGCCACTAAGGTGGTAGAGCACGCCATAGGCATAAGTTTGACGTGACTTCATCCGCGTAAACTCTTTGCCAAAGTGTGGCGTGATCCAGCCTTTGTTTAGTTCATGGCACACATCAGAAACATCGAGCAAGGTACCGTCATCACAGCGGAAAGTAGGGAAGTTTCCTACCGGTTCTCCTTGAGCGCTAGGCATTAACCAATAAGGTGCAAGCCCTTCAGTCGCATGGTTGAGCCACTCTTCTCCAGAAGGAAGATGGGCGTTGGCAGATACGGCGAAGCTAGTAATACTGAGTAATGCGATCGTTGCTCGTAACATGATGTTTATCTTAACTATTTTAATTTCTTTGAATATAAACAATCACATCTGCACATTGTGATTAGGCGATCACAATCGACCAAATTAATAAGGTTTAGATAAAAGCTCACAGACTAGTGAGCTTTGGAAGGGTGTCTTGTATTTTATATTGGCTTGCCCGCCTCATCTTCTTCAACCACATCGGTTTCTAAGCTTGCCTCTGCCAGCCATTTTTGTATCGATGGACTGTTAAGCACACGTTGTTGATACTGCGATGCCTTTTCGGAAAGTTGTATTCCATAGGTTTCTACGCGCAATGCGACGGGTGCAAACATCGCATCGGCAATCGACCATTCACCAAATAACCATCCCTCTGGGTATTGTTCCATTTGTGCAGACCATATTGCATCAATACGAGCGATGTCTTTCAGTGCGTCTTCACTCAGTGTGAGCTTTCGTTGTGCGCGGCAGTTCATCGGCATTTCATTTCTGACGGCAAAGAACCCAGAGTGCATCTCGGCGGAAATTGCTCGGGCATGGGCGCGTTCTTTCACTGAGCTAGGCCACGCTGCACCGTCCAAATAGGCATCGTTAACGTATTCGAGAATCGCCAATGAATCCCACACCGCAACATTACCATCAACTAGGGTTGGAACCTTGGCCGTTGGCGTCACTTTCGCCAGAGTGTCGTAAAAATCAGAGGTGAACAGCTTGAGCTTGATGACTTCTGCATTCAGGTTGTAGTTGTCGAATATTAGCCATGCGCGCAGTGACCAAGTTGAGTAGTTCTGGTTTCCAATATAAAGCTGCATCGTTGCTTCCTTGCGTTTAGTGGGTATGCTTTGAGCCTAGGGGCATGCATTTGAGATTAGGGGATTGTATTGCGGCGCACTAACGGATAATTTTGATGCAATACATTAACAAAAACGATGGGTGGTGATTTCAATATGGATATTGATGCTTTGCGAGGCTTTCTCGCGTTTGTAGAAACCAGTAGTTTCACTCGTGCAGCGAAACAGATAAATCGCACCCAATCGGCATTCAGTGCTCAGATGCGTAAGTTGGAAGAAGAACTCAACGTCACTCTTTTCCAGAAAGAAGGACGTAATTTAATACTGACTGAAGCTGGCTTAGCGCTGCGATCTCATGCCGAACAGTTGGTCGCCCTTCACAATACCGCACTTAAGCAAGTAAAGCGTTATGAGGACAAACAACCTCTGCGACTCGGTTGCCCTGAAGACTACAACGACACCATTCTGCCGAAAGTGATTCGCCTGTTACAGCAAGCAGAGCCTACGTGCTCAATCCAAATATTCAGCCTGCCAAGCATTACACTGAGAGAGTGGCTAGATGACGGCAGGCTTGATGCGGCGATTGTCACCCGAGCGCCCGATAGTGAAGAGGGTTACTGGCTTACACATGATGTGGGTGTTTGGATAAGCAGCCCTGACTATGCATTCGATGAGTCTAAACCAGTCCCACTAGCCTTGTTTCAGACCGATTGTAAGTACCACGCAGCGGCAGTGAATGGCTTAACCAAGCAGGGCACGCCTTATCAGTTATTGGCGTGTAGCAATACCGCTTCAGCGCAGCGTGCAATCGTGAAAGCAGGATTAGCGATTGGTGCGATGGGTAAGCTAAGCGTGACTTCAGATTTGAAAATTCTTGATGATATGCCGCCGTTGCCTTCGGTCGATATTGTGCTGATCCTAGCGAGTAAGCATCACCCGGTATTGGATAAAGAAGTGCTCAATCAACTTGTGGAGCTGGGTTCTGAGTAGCTTAGGTTCATCTTCCTATTGGAGGATTCCCAAGCTTTTCAATTTTCGATAAATGGTATTGCGGCTGATACCGAGTATTCTCGAAGTCTTACTTATGTTGCCTTGGTTGGCTTGATAGGTTTGCAGCAAGGTTTCTTCAACGGTACTTCTTAAATCGTTACTCGCTGTACCTTTGATGGCATTAGGAGTCATTAGCTGATGCTGATTATCGTGTGCTAATGACGTGAGATGTTGAGCAAGGTGGCTGGGCACATGCTCGAGTGTGAGTTGGGGTTCATCACTTGCTAATAGAGCAGCAACCTTAAGTAAGTTGTCTAATTCGCGGATATTACCCGGCCAAGAATAGGCGCACAGTAAGCTCATCAAGTGCGGGCAGATTGTCTGTTCGTCTTCGGCGTATTTACGATGAATGTGCTCGATTAAAGCGTGCTTGTCTTGTCGGTGTTGTAGGCTTGGCAAGGTGAAGGCTAAGCCATTGAGTCTGTAATACAGGTCTTGCCTAAACTCACCTGTTGCGACTAACTGCTCGAGGTTTTTGTGAGTTGCAGCGATGATCTGACAATCGACTTGATAGCTTTGATTAGAACCAACTGGCACCACGGATTTGTCTTGCAGAACATGCAGTAGTCGGCACTGAGCTTCTAAAGGCATGTCGGCGATCTCATCTAGAAATAGAATCCCTTTATCTGCTTGACGGATCTTACCTTGGAAGCCCTTGTGGCTTGCTCCCGTAAAGGCGCCCGGCGCGTAACCAAACAGTTCAGATTCGATAAGGTCTTTAGGCAGCGCGCCACAATTTACCGCTACCAAGGGCGAAGACTTACGCTGGCTTTGCTTGTGCAGCGCTTTAACAAACTCGCCTTTGCCAACTCCTGTTTCTCCTAAGATCAACAAACTGATCCCTTTATCGATTACCTTGTTGGCTTGCTGCCAAGCGTGTTCGATTTGTTGCTCGCCATGGTGCAAATCACACGATGCTGAAATGGAGCGCGTGCGTTTGGTGGTTGGTTGTTTGAGGTGTTGTTTCTCAAATACAAAAGGCGTGTCTAATGAGGTTCGGTTGAAGAGGGTATCGATACTCTCACCGACGATCGAGGTTTGATCCAATAGTTGAGAGGCGACCTGATTGTGTGCCACCACCTCCCCAGCTTCATTGGCTATTACAATCCCTTGCCAACCACTGTGTAATAACGATTTCTCACATGCGAGGTCGATGCGAGTGGTGCCTTGTGGGATGTGGCTCAGTAGCTGGTTTTCAACAAGCTGAACCATATTTTGAACCAGTAGCTGCACCGAACTGTCGTGCTGTTGCTGCTCACTGGTAATGTCCAATACGCCAACCATGTTCCCTTGGTGATCAAACACAGGGCTTGCTGAACAGCTGATAAATCGATGCTGGTGGATGAAGTGCTGCTCACCAATGATGGTCACGGGTTTAGCTTCAACAATCGCGGTGCCAATCGCGTTGGTGCCCTTAAGTTGTTCCTGCCAACACGCTCCTGAGCTGAGTGCAATTGATGTCAGCTTCTCCTTAAACCGCTCCTGTCCCCAACTCGTCAGAATCACCCCTTCAATATCGGTCAGAATCAAACGACTGTCGGTACGAGCAAACATCTGATTAAACAAAGGCAGCGCATTGCGTTCGACGATGTGGATCAAGTCAGCCGATTGATGACGTCGCTGCTTAAGAATCGATTGTGGTAGGCGAATGTCTTCAGGAAGTCGTCTCTGTTTTAGACCCGCTTCTGTGCTGCGGTGCCAAGAGGACGAAAGCCAATCTGAGGTGTTTGCTTGTTGAAGGTGCATGACTGTTCCATGTCGTAACAGTGAGGGTGTACCAATTTGGAACAGTTGAACACTGGAGTGGTTTCCATACGTCCGTTCAATGCCAACTCACTTTGGGTTGTAAACGTTTGGCAATCATAGTTTTACAATTTATTAACAACAAGTTTTGAAGTTCTGGCGTGTGATTTGCGTTGTTACTGTTGTGAAGAAAACACGAAGTATCAGTGTTTTAAACAGAAAGCATAAACATGGGCGTCTCGCCATGAGTTCTTTTCTCAAGGGGAGCCGCCACAAAAATAAGACAGCTCTAGCTCAATAACGAATATCAAATCGAAGAAGGATCTAACTATGATTTACGCACAGCCGGGTAGTGACAACGCAGTGGTGAACTTTAAAGCTCAATACGATAACTTTATCGGTGGCGAGTGGGTGAAGCCTGTCAGCGGCGAGTATTTTGATAACACTTCCCCAGTGAATGGTCAGGTGTATTGCCAAGTGGCACGTTCAACAGAGGCAGACATTAGCTTGGCACTCGATGCGGCGCATGCGGCTCGTGCTAGTTGGGCTGCGACCAGTGTGACAGAACGTTCCAATATCCTACTTAAAATTTCCGATCGCATTGAAGCGCACCTAGAAGAAATCGCGGTGGCGGAGACGTGGGAAAACGGCAAGCCTGTGCGTGAAACTCTAGCGGCAGACATCCCGTTAGTTGTTGACCACTTCCGTTACTTTGCAGGCTGTATTCGGGCGCAAGAAGGCAGCGCAGCCGAGCTAGATTCAAACACCGCGAGCTACCACTTCCCAGAACCCATCGGTGTGGTGGGGCAGATCATTCCTTGGAACTTCCCGATTTTAATGGCGGCTTGGAAATTGGCGCCAGCACTGGCTGCGGGTTGCTGTGTTGTGATGAAGCCAGCGGAGCAAACACCGACATCGATCTTAGTGATGATGGAGAAGATCGCTGATCTTCTACCTGCAGGCGTAGTCAACATCGTCAATGGTTTTGGTAACGAAGCGGGTCAAGCGTTAGCAACCAGCGATCGTTTAGCGAAATTGGCCTTTACCGGTTCGACAGAAGTCGGTCACCACATCTTGAAATGTGCGGCTGAAAGCTTGATTCCATCAACGGTTGAGCTTGGCGGTAAGTCTCCAAATATCTATTTCCCAGACATCTTTAACCATGAAGACGAATACCTTGATAAGTGTGTCGAAGGCATGTTGCTAGCGTTCTTCAACCAAGGTGAAGTGTGTACCTGTCCATCACGTGTGCTGATCCATGAATCGGTGTACGACAAGTTCATCGCCAAGGTGGTCGAGCGTGCTCAAACTATTAAACAAGGTAACCCGCTAGATACTGATACTCAGGTTGGCGCACAAGCTTCAAAAGAGCAGTTCGATAAGATTCTGAGCTACCTTGAAATCGGTCGTCAAGAGGGTGCGAAAGTGCTGACAGGTGGCGAAGTTGCGCAGCAATCTGATGATCTCGGTAATGGTTATTACATCCAGCCAACAATGTTGGAAGGGCACAACAAGATGCGAGTATTCCAAGAGGAGATCTTCGGTCCTGTTATCGCGGTGACGACGTTTAAAGATGAAGCAGAAGCACTCGAGATAGCCAATGATACCGAATATGGCTTGGGTGCAGGCGTGTGGACGCGTGATGCAAACCTCGCGTATCGAATGGGTCGCAACATTGAAGCCGGCCGTATCTGGGTGAACTGCTACCACGCTTACCCAGCTCATGCCGCGTTTGGTGGTTACAAGAAGTCGGGTATCGGCCGTGAGACACATAAGATGATGCTCGATCACTACCAAAATACTAAGAACCTGTTGATCAGCTACGATACTAACCCACTAGGATTTTTCTAAAATAGATAGGTTCTAGAACAGTCTATTAGGAAGTCACTAGCAACGAGATGGCTTAAACAATACAAGTAAAATGAAAAGCAAAACGCCAAGTTCTTATGAGCTTGGCGTTTTTATATTTGAATCGCTCTAGTTTTGCGAAAAGAAGATCTCGGGCTTGTGGACTGGGCCATAGTTGCCTTCTAACTGAGTGAGTTCTAATCCTTGTTTGCCTATCAAAGAGCCGACTAACTGGCGGTTGAACGGGTAGCTGTCGGGGTTGTTAATGTACTCTTCAACATCAATCCATTTAGCTTCTGCAATTTCATCTGTGTCTTGAATCGCAATCTCTTGAGTTTGAGCGATAAGGTGACAAACAAAGTAGAGGTTAGACTTTCCGAATTGATACGGGTGTCTCGTCGCCATGCCAACCACTGAAACGAACGTGGCTTCGATGCCAGTCTCTTCTAAGGTTTCTCGAACCACGGATTCTTCAATGCCTTCACCCAACTCAATATGACCGCCCGGTAATTTGTAGCCCGTCATGCCGTGTTCTTTAATCATCAGCACTTGGTTGTGTTCGTTAGTGATTAACGCGCCAGCACCCAAGGTGTGGGTCGGAATGAAAGGCACAAACTCTACAATCTCGGATTTGTGGATCAGCGTAATCTCGTCTTCTAAGCAGTTGTGAAACACAAAGCCAAGCTCAGTCGCCACCGGAATAAGGTGCGAGAGTGAAATAGGTAAGCTAATCCAAATGATGCCTTTGTTATTCTGCTTTGAAAATTCGGTGATCTCGCTGAGTTCGGCATTGAATGAGTCAACATCGTGAGGGGCTGTTGCTGGGTCAATGATGATGCCGTTAAATTTGTCGAGCGTAAATTCCACGGGTGATCCTTTATTATTTTGATTTATTGGGCGTCGAGCATGGTCTGAGCTTATCGTATCTAAAGAGCTTATAACACCTTGAGAGCAAGGGCTGCAGTGAATCAAAAGTAGGCAATGCAGTTTATGTCGAACGGGTCGGGATAAGTGGAGGGTGTTGCTAGAAACAAAAACTGCGCTTGGAAGCCAAAGCGCAGTTTTAAAATGAGGTTTATTGCAGTTCGATTTTAACGAATATAGTTCGCGTTAATACTCACGTACCAGTGTTGAAGCTTGCCATCAGATTTCTTGATCCACAAATCGTTGGTGTAGCTATCAATCTTGCCGTTAACCGTAAGGTTGAATGTGTTCTTGTCGAATTCGCCAAGCTTCACGAACTGGTCCGTGGTAATCAGGAATGGGTCCATGTCGTCTACACCAACCACATCTGAAATCACATAGTAGTGGTAAGTCAGCGGCTTGCTCGCATCATTCGGGTTGCTGCGATACGCAACAAGCTTGAATGGTTCCGTTAATGGAACGTCGAGCGTTTGCTTGTCCATGGTCGCTGGAATTGGAATAAACAGCCAAGCGGTAAACAGACCGCTCAATAAAACCATCAGGAAGAAAAGAGTCTTAATTGCTTTCATAGCAACCTTCAAAATATGGGGGATGTTAATGGGGCTATGGTAACTAGGGAGAGTAAAGATGCAAGCTCTGTTATTACCCTATCTTATCTCAGCTTAATCTAGCGCAAAGAAAGCGGTTCGGTTAACTCGAAATGTAAACACGAGTGCTTAACTCTTGATTATGGCTTAAGAGCATTCGTTATTTGAACCAATCTTGGTTTTTAACCAGTCTCTCGAAACAAGGCGAAGAACTGTCGCGAAATGACCTATATAGATAAAATTCAGTACGATAAGAATAGCGCATGAATATTTTTTGAGCGTTTTCTTATGCATTTAAATCCACGGTTAAGTGGCGAATACCATTCTTATGTCGATCACTCATTTCGTATCGATTGTTCACTTGGCTCCAATCCATTTGGCGCACCAGAAATTCCTGAACATGTGATCAAAGATATTATCTACGGTATTGATAAGTACTATTGCCACAGGGAGCTTTCGGAGCTGACTTATCTGACTCGCCAGTTTATTGGGATTGAAGATTGTCGTATTACGTACACCACGGGCTCTCTTGGGGCGCTAGAACTTATCTTCAATAAACTTATCGATCACAACAATCGCACCATGATAGGCATTGGCCCTCAGTTTGTTGAAGCAGTATCAGAGTTCACTTTGGTGGGCGGGAAGTACCAGTCCATCAACATGTTTGATTATCAAAACGAGTCGGATCTGTTCGGTGTGTTGGCATCAAAAATAAGCAGTCAAAATCCTGCCTTGGTGTATATCGATAATCCCAACAACCCAACGGGTCGAATCTACGACAGAGCTTATCTGGTCGAGATAGCGAGAGTATGTGAGCGTTCTGGCGCTATTTTGATTGTCGACGAGGCATATGGTGAATACCTGACCCCTGAGCAGTCTATGCTCGATCAGACCTTAGTCTTGGACAACTTAATAGTTTTACGAACCTTTTCTAAAGGTTTAGGGCTCGCTGGGATTCGACTCGGTTACTTAGCCAGCAGTGAAAACCTGACTTCTGCAATCGAAGCTGCGGTGAGTGTGTTTACGCCGACTTACCCCTCAATAAAAATCGCATCGGCGACCTTACCCAATGCAAAACACTTCTTAGAAATGAACCGCAGCAAAACTGAATACTTTAAGCAGCAAATGATCGGCTTGTTGTCTGAGAACAATATTGAGGTGGTTGGCACGTCAATATCGACGCCCATTATGTTGCTGAAAAAAACAGGAACTAACCTTTCAAAGCTATTTGAGAGTATCGGTATTAAGACGTGCTCCGGTGTCGATTTTGCAATTACGTGCGACGCGATGACTGAAGAGTATGTTCGATTACGAATTGTTGGAAATGATGTGGATTTAGAAGCGTTAAAGCAGCGTATTCAGCAGTTATAAAAGCAACCGTTATAAAATCAGTAGGCATAAAAAAGCCCGCACCTTGCGTTTACAAAGTGCGGGCTAAATTCATCTGGCTACTTGTTTAAGTAAGCAGCGTGGAACTCAATGTGTTCATCAATAAAGCTAGAGATGAAGTAGTAGCTGTGGTCGTAACCAGGCTGCATACGTAGATCTAAATCGGCATTGGTTACCTTAGCGGCTTCGACTAATTGTTCAGGTTTAAGCTGTTCAATCAGGAAGTTATCGGCTTCACCTTGGTCGACCAACATTGGCAGTTTAGTGCCTTTGGTTTTTAGAAGCTCAGAGGCATCGTAGTGTTTCCACTCTTCAATATCCAAGCCTAGGTATTGGTTGAAGGCTTTTTGTCCCCAAGGGCATTGCATTGGGTTGGTGATTGGGCTGAATGCAGAGATAGAACGGTAGCTATCTTCGTTTTTAATGCCAATCGTTAGGGCACCATGTCCGCCCATGCTGTGACCAGAAATCGATTTTACGGATGTAACAGGGAAGAACGACTCAATTAATGCAGGGAGCTCTGTTACCACGTAATCGTACATGTGGTAATGGCTGTCCCATGGCGCTTGAGTGGCATTCACATAGAAGCCTGCACCTTGGCCGAGATCGTAATTTTCATCGTCGGCAACACCTTCGCCACGTGGGCTAGTGTCTGGTGCAACAATCGCGATGCCTTGCTCAGCCGCGGCTTTGAAAGCGCCGGCTTTTTGCATGAAGTTTTCATCGGTACAGGTTAAGCCTGACAACCAATACAAAACAGGAACTGGGTTTTCTTTGCTTGCGTTAGGTGGCAAGAAAATCGCAAAACGCATGTTGCAGTCAAGCGTTGCAGAAAAGTGGGTGTATTGTTTGTGCCAACCACCAGCAACCTTTGCTTGGCTAATGTTTTCGATTGTCATCTATTGTGCTCCGTTAGGTTGATGGTTTGGGAGTAAATTTGTCTATATTACATAAAGTTTCACCACCCACCGGGCAGGAGGTGGTGAAGACAGTTTGTTGCTATTCATTTGTAGCTGTGGCCTCGATGCTCGAAAGAATCGAGGCCAAGATGTGTTACTTATCCATGTGTAGAACAGTACGGATAGATTCACCTTTGTGCATTAGGTCGAATGCTTCGTTAACGTCTTGCAGACCCATAGTGTGAGTAATGAACTCTTGAAGACCAAACTCACCTGCCATGTAGCGGTTAACGATTTCTGGAAGCTCAGAGCGGCCTTTAACACCACCGAAAGCAGAACCACGCCATACGCGACCAGTCACTAGTTGGAATGGACGAGTTGAGATCTCTTGACCTGCACCCGCAACACCAATGATGACTGATTCGCCCCAACCTTTGTGGCAGCACTCAAGTGCTTGACGCATCACGTTTACGTTACCGATACACTCGAAAGAGTACTCAACACCGCCGTCTGTCATCTCAACGATAACGTCTTGGATTGGCTTGTCGAATTTAGTTGGGTTGATGCAGTCTGTCGCGCCAAGCTGTTTTGCTAGCTCGAATTTGCTCTCGTTGATATCAACACCGATGATGCGGTCAGCACCAGCCATGCGAGCACCAATGATTGCAGAAAGACCGATACCGCCTAGGCCGAATACAGCAACGTTGTCACCTTTTTCAACTTTAGCTGTGTTTAATACAGCGCCCATACCCGTTGTTACACCACAACCTAGAAGACAAACTTCTTCAAGTGGTGCTTCTTTGCTTACTTTCGCTAGTGAGATTTCTGGAAGTACTGTGTACTCAGAGAAAGTCGAGCAACCCATGTAATGGAAAATTGTTTCGCCATTGATAGAGAAGCGACTTGTACCGTCTGGCATTAGGCCTTTACCTTGCGTTTCACGAACGGCTTGGCATAGGTTAGTTTTACCAGATTTACAGAACTTACATTCGCCACATTCAGCTGTGTAAAGTGGGATAACGTGGTCGCCAATCTCAACACTTGTAACGCCTTCGCCGATCATCTCAACGATACCGCCACCTTCGTGACCAAGAATTGAAGGGAAGATACCTTCTGGATCGTCACCTGATAATGTGAATGCGTCAGTGTGACAAACACCAGTAGCAACGATGCGAACTAGAACCTCACCAGCTTTTGGTAGTTCAACGTCAACAGTTTCACGTTTTAGAGGCTCACCCGCTTTCCAAGCGACCATAGCTTTAGATTGGATATGAGTTTGACCAGGTTTGATTTCGATAGTCATTGGATGCTTCCTATTTATGTCATTACAGCGGACTTTTTGATTCTCAATATGCTCAACGTATTAAGCGTAGTTGAGCAAGTTTGTTTCCGCTCTCTTGTTTTGTTGGAGCTAGTATAGGTGGGCGTGCATGTTTTGATAATCCCCTTAAATAGAAAATAATTATTACGTATTTGTAATAATTGGTATGGAGCAATGAATTTTCTATTGGCAACTATCTTAGCCAGAGCGACTCAGGTTTTGAGGACATGTGACTTATCCAAACGGTCTGAATACATTGTTTTTACTGATGTTTGGGCTGAGGTTTTATGGCGATTTGTATATTAATCTTCGATTCGTATTGTTGAACTATCAGCTTTTAAGATGGGTGATAACTTGTTGAATTTTAACGATTGAAGCAATGTCGCATAAGCGTTCGTTGTGCGACGTTTTGTAAGATATCAGAAACAATAGTGTCATTTTTCTCATCTAGTCTCCTCGCCAAATTTTGAGTTCTAACTTTTTGGGAAGAGAAAATGAGAAAGAGTACATTGACCGTACTGTCAGGCTTAATAGCAGCCACATTAGTTGGTTGTAATTCAAGTTCACCAAGTGACGACAACGGCAATCTAGATAGCGCAGTGCAAGTCGCATTCATGCCTGATATCCATTTCCATGATGTTTACGGCAAATTTGAAGATGGTTCGTTCGCGGGACTCTACAACTCGGATAGTGGCGAGTATGCGACAATTCGAACGATGGAGTCTCAGATGAACTCCACTCGTCTATTCAATGAAAACTACTTTGCGATGATAGCGGCGCTTGATGATGTGGTTGAGCGTGGCGTGAAATACGTAGCCTTGCCAGGTGACTTTAGTGACGACGGCCAGCCGATTCATATGCGTGGCTTAGTTAGCATCTTTGATCACTACCGCGAGACTCATGGTCTTGAGTTTTTTTCAGCGCCAGGCAACCACGATCCAGTGCGTCCATTTACAATCCCTGCGGGTAAATCTGATTACCTAGGCGAGGGTGGTAAGAAGCAGCGTATCTATAGCCGCGGTAAAGAAGAGTGTGTTGGTTATGACGATGAGTGGACGACTATTCCCGGTGAAGGTGACAACTTAGCAACCATCTGTACTGAAGAAGTACGTGAATGGGGCTATGAAGAGATCATGAGTATCCTAGGCACTCACGGCTTCTACCCTCAGCAAGACTATCTCTACTTTGAAACGCCTTACAGCAGCGACCAAGCTCGAGCTAGTTACAGCTATGATTTAGCGAAAGAAGAAGCGGCTTTTGATAAGCGCATGTACGAGATCTGTTATGAAGGTACGGGTGGTAGCTACAAAGAAAGTGGTTACTCAAGCTGTTCTGAAGTGCCGGATACCAGTTACTTAGTAGAGCCAGTGAAAGGGCTTTGGTTGTTGGCGATCGACGCGAACGTTTATCGCCCGAAAGAAAATTCGTCTGATAGCTCTGTAGATGGAAACACGTTCGATGGTTCAAGCAGTGCTGGTTACAACATGATGCTGACTCACAAAGAACACGTAATTGATTGGATCTCTGATGTTGTAAAAGCAGCGAAAGAGCAGAACAAGACGCTTGTCTCTTTCTCGCACTTCCCAATGACCGACTTCTACAACGGCGCTTCTGAAGAGATTGAAGATCTGTTTGGTGAAGGAAGCCATCAGCTGGCTCGTGAACCGGATGACGATACCAGCCGCGCATTAGCTGCTACTGGTCTAAATATCCACGTTGGTGGCCACATGCACTTTAACGATACGGGTAAGAAGAGCTTCAATATCGATGGAGTTCAGCACACGCTCTTCAATATTCAAGCGCCGTCGTTAGCGGGTTACATTCCCGCGTATAAACTGTTGAACATTCGTCCTGATAATCAGATTGAAGTTGAGACGGTGGTCATCGATCAAGTTAAGCGTTACAACGAGCTATTCAGTCACTATGAAGAAGAGCATGAATACCTTACTCAAGCTGCGAATGGCGATCCTGATGCAGAAGCTAAGATTTGGAACAAAGATATTTTGAATTCAGAGAGTTACTACGAACTGACTGATTGGCACATCCGTGAACTAACACGCCTACGTTTCCTTCCGGGTGACTGGCCGTTAGAGATGCGCGCTATGATCATGGAAATGAATGGCGAAGAGATGATGATCATGTCTCAGTTAGAAACCAACTTTACCGTGTGTCAGTTAGCTAATGAACTGGGTTACGATGTTGGCGCTTGTGTGGAAAATGGTGTTGATGACTACGATCAATTCCAACAAGACTGGCAAACAGCTAAAGTTGTCGCTGAGAAACTGGCTTCTTTAGAGGGACTAGAGTTAGCTGAATTTGCAGAGTGGAGTGGTGAGTTGTTAGCGACCGACTTCTACCGTTTACGTAACGCAGACGAACTGGCATTCCGTGATATCGGTGAAACACAATTGCGCCAATATGAGTTGTTAAGCCGAGAACTTTCAGAGTTCGATGGCACTGTCGATTCAGAATTGGGTGACCTTGGACAATATACCGTTGGTGAAGTGTTCCGCTCTCGTTTTGGTAGCTTGTTCGTGATTCTTGAAAAATTCGCAACAGGCCAAGCAAGTGACCACTTCTTGATTGATATCGACCAACAAACTCTGACCGATCTTAAAGGTGAAGTGAAGCGCGATATCCTAAGAGGTTCATCATCAGCAAATTAAGCGGCTCAGATTATTAGCGGATTAACCTATTAGCTGATTAAAAAAGAGCTCTACACATGATGTTGTAGGGCTCTTTTTGTCTTTCTGTTCTTCGATGAATGAACCATCACACTTAAGAATTTTTAAGGTACGTCATAATAATTGCTTACTGAAAATCACATGAATTGGAAATAAAACTACAATATTCTGAGCGCCGTATTTAATGTTGTGGACTCATACATGCTTTTATCTCTTCCGCCTCCAGTGATGCTGTCACTTGCCATCGTGCTTGAAGTTGTCGCGACTTCTTTATTGCCTAAAACGCAGCAATTTACTTCCCTTCCTGCTACCGCCGCAGTACTCGTCGGTTATGGCTTTGCTTTTTATCTGTTGTCTCTCACGGTTCAAACTATGTCTCTGGGTGTCGCCTATGCGATTTGGTGTGGGGCAGGGATTGTGTTAGTCGCGGCGTTATCTTGGTTGGTCTACGGGCAAAAGCTAGACATCTACGCGATCATTGGCATCGCTTTGATTCTGTCTGGTGTGGTGATCATTAACCTGTTTTCAACGTCGGTGAGTCACTAAGAGTCTATTTCCTACTTCTGAAGGAACAAACTAATTGGAATCTAGAGTAGTTAGCCTTCAACTTAAGGTATTGAATATAATATAGTAATTCCAATAAATGCATTTTGTGCATGTATTTTATGAAAACAGCTCACTTTACTCATAGATTGGTCGGTTTAGTATAGCCAGCAGAAACCAATGATTATAAATAATCATAGATATTATCTGTTTATCAATAACTTAGGGGGTCATTATGACTATTCCGACAACCGATATGATGGAAGCTTGGACGGGATTTCAAGCTGGCGACTGGCAAACATCCGTTAATGCACGTGATTTTATTCAGCGAAACTACACCCCTTATGAAGGCGATGAGTCTTTTCTTGCGGACGTGTCGGAGTCGACGACACAGCTATGGGAGTCGGTGCTAGAAGGTATTAAAGAAGAAAGCCGCACTCATGCCCCTGTCGATTTTGATACTGATATCGTTTCCACTATCACCTCACACGATGCCGGTTACATTGTAAAAAACCTCGAAAAAATCGTGGGTCTACAAACCGATAAACCACTGAAACGCGGCATCATCGCCAATGGTGGTATTCGAATGGTGAAAACGTCGTGCGAAGTGTACGGTCGTGAATTAGAGCCACAAATCGAAAAGATCTTCACTGAGTACCGCAAAACGCATAACCAAGTAGCGTTCGATCTTTATACCGACGAAATTAAAGCATGTCGCCGTTCTGGTATTATTACTGGTCTGCCGGATGCTTATGGTCGTGGACGCATTATCGGCGACTACCGTCGTCTTGCTTTGTACGGTATCGACTTCCTAAAATTAGACAAAAATGAGCAATTCAAATCGACTCAGAAGATGCTTGAAACGGGTGGTGATTTAGATAAGACATTGCGTCTACGTGAAGAGCTTACTGATCAAATTCGTGCCCTTGATGAAATGCGAGAAATGGGTTTGAAGTACGGCATTGATATGTCTTCTCCTGCTCGTACTGCGCAAGAAGCAATCCAATTTACCTATTTTGGTTACTTAGCTGCGGTTAAGTCTCAAAATGGTGCTGCGATGTCGCTAGGCCGCACATCAACCTTCCTAGATGTTTACATCGAACGTGACCTTAAACTTGGTCTGATTGATGAAAAACAAGCGCAAGAGTTGATTGACCATTTCATCATGAAGCTTCGTATGGTTCGTTTCCTTCGCACTCCTGAATATGATTCATTGTTCTCTGGCGACCCAATTTGGGCAACAGAAGCAATGGCTGGTATGGGCGTTGATGGTCGTACTCTTGTTAGCAAAACGACTTTCCGCTACTTGCACACATTGCACACGATGGGCCCAGCACCAGAGCCGAACATGACGGTTCTATGGTCTGAACAACTGCCTATCGCGTTTAAACAATACGCGGCTAAAGTGTCTATCGAAACCTCATCACTTCAGTATGAGAACGACGATCTAATGCGTGCGGATTTTGATAATGACGATTACGCGATTGCGTGTTGTGTAAGCCCGCAGGTGGTTGGCCAACATATGCAGTTCTTTGGCGCTCGCGCAAACCTTGCTAAAGCGCTACTTTACACCATTAACGGTGGTGTTGATGAAAAATCTAACATGCAGGTTGGTCCTCAAGTTGCTCGTATCGAAGATGAAGTTCTCGATTTTGACCGCTTAATGCCACGCTTTGATGACATGATGGATTGGCTTGCAACGCAATACGTCACTGCGCTGAACGTGATCCATTACTCGCATGACCGTTACAGCTATGAAGCATCGTTAATGGCATTGATGGATCGCGATGTTCATCGCACAATGGCTTGTGGTATTGCAGGGCTGTCGGTTGTTGCTGATTCGTTAGCGGCTATCAAATACGCGAAGGTAACACCAGTACGTAACGAAGATGGCATCGCTGTCGACTTTGATATTGAAGGCGAATATCCAAAATTCGGCAACAACGATTCACGTGTCGATGATATTGCTTGTGATTTGGTTGAACGTTTTATGAAGAAAATTCAGAAAATGAACACCTACCGTGAAGCGGTTCCAACTCAATCTATCCTTACGATTACTTCAAACGTTGTATATGGTAAAAAAACTGGTAACACACCAGATGGTCGCCGCGCAGGTATGCCATTTGGCCCGGGCGCAAACCCAATGCACGGTCGTGACGAGAAAGGTGCGGTTGCTTCACTTTCTTCAGTTGCCAAACTGCCGTTTGAATTCGCTAAAGATGGTATTTCTTACACCTTCTCAATCGTACCAAATGCACTAGGTAAAGATGACTTAAGCCAAAAAGTGAACCTAGCAGCACTAATGGATGGTTACTTCCACCACGAGGAAAATGCAGGTTCGATTCGTGTTGAGGGTGGACAGCACCTTAACGTGAACGTGCTTAACCGTGACATGTTGTTGGATGCCGTCGAACATCCAGAAAAATACCCACAGTTAACCATCCGAGTGTCGGGTTACGCTGTGAGGTTCAACTCGTTAACACGTGAGCAGCAACAGGATGTAATTAGCCGTACGTTTACAGCTAAGATCTAACCGTAAACTTCAAGTTATACGGTTCTAAAAAAGCGCGAGAATGACATCCGTCTCTCGCGCTTTTTTGTGTGTCGAGTATGGCGCTAATGATGTCGTTGGGCGCGCGTTGTGTTGGTTAGACTCGGGCAAAACTGATATTTATGCGGTGGTTGGAATTAGTTTGATGCTTTTTTGGGGGGGCTTGTTTTTGATGCCAGTGAAGCAATAGGACCTCTAACTTATTTTTGCCCCATTGTGTATATGGAATCCACGTAT